>JAFXXC010000024.1 GCA_017542485.1 Acholeplasmatales bacterium | reverse complement strand
TCTTTTCTAACATTATTAATTATTTCAACAAAATCATTTAAATTAAACTCATTTGGATGCTTAATTAATATATTACAATTTTTAATTTTATCTTTTGAATCTATACTGATATTAAACCAATTATTGCTAAATAATACATTAGATAAAACACTACTATAAATATCTTTAATTGATAACTTACTATCAGAATCTAATAAATCATATTCATTAATAAAATTATTGATTAAATTATTATTCTTTAGTAATGAATCAATCCAATCTTTAATAATAATATCATATTTTTTCTTTGATTCTTTATTATTAAATATTTCAACTACTTTAGTGTATTTAATTAAATTATTTAAATTATTTAAAGTTTTACTTTCTATATCTAAATAATCTAATAACATGTTAATTTTATATTTTATTAAATAATCACATTTTTTATCAAAATTATATTTAGAAAAAGCTGAAGCTACATATGATATATAATCCTGATTATATTCATTTTTATTATCTATATTACTTAACACACTATCAAAATTTGACTCAACTAAATGTCTTATTATCTTATGATCATCTTTTAATATTATATTCTTACCATACATTGCTTTTTCTATTTCATTTTTGCATGTACTAAAATTATTCAAAAATTCAATATATTTTAATGCATCCCTAATATCATCAAAATTATTTAACAAATCAAATATTTTATTAATATCAAACTTATTTGGTAAAACTAATTCATTAGAATAATTAGAAAGTATTTTTTTACCATTTTCATCAACATATTTCCATTTATTGCTAAATGCTATATCAGATAAAATATTGATAAATATTTTGTTAATTGATGTATCTTTATTAGAATTATTATATTGCTTAACTAATTCGTCTAAATAAATATTTCCATCACTACTAAATGATTCAGAATAATGAATAAAACGAGAATTATTGATAAACAAATTCAATTCATTAATATCTTTAATATTAAAATAATCTATTCCTTGAATTCTAGAATACTCATTTAATTTATTAATTAATAAATTAAAACTAGTAATACCTGATTTATATAATTCTTTAAGAAAAACTGGTAAATCATTTGATAATTTAATAGGTTCTTCTTTTAGTAAAGAATCATAAATGACTACATTTGCATTTAATTCTAAAGATTTAAGCTTATCAATATCTAGATTTGTACATGATATATTATTAGTATTAAACATTCTTTTTGTTGTTCCATTAATAATAAATGAAAACTTATTTGCTATATCAAATGGTAAAACTTTAAGTGTTTTATATAATATATCAAATGATTCATTCCCTGAAATAACAACATTCTTATTTAATAATAAATCATCAATTAATTTAATAATCATTATATAATCATCATCGGTAACATTATATTTTTTATCAATTAACCAATTAGTTTTTGATAGTTCATTAGATAATATCCTATAATCTAATTTAATGTTTTTAGCCCATTCAGGCATAGAACTTTTGGCATAATCAATAATATGTTTACCATTTTGAGGCTCATCAAAAATCTCGTATAAAGCAATACCCTTTTTACGATTAATTGATTTATTTGATGATATTATAGCAGTTCCATTTTCGCCAAGCTTTTTATTATATATAAATGATTCAATTTCGTCATCTGATTCAGGGATAAAAATATATGAATTTTCTTCTGAATCTTCAACAATTCTACCATTATCATATTTATATAATCCTTGTGAGCTTCCTGAATCTGATATAATAACAGCTCCATAAAATTTTTTCATAAAATCACAACCTTTTATTTAACTATTCCTAATTGATAAAATAACCAAATAATTATATTTTCAAATCCTCTTTTTTCATTTATATATTTATAATACTTTTCACCATCGATTTCAAAAATAGTATCTTTTGAACCAATAGATGAAACACAAAAATACTTATAATATGGATTTCTATTTACTGTCTCAACAATATTTGAGGCATCTTGGATTCTCAAAAGATTTTCAACCTCTTTTGAAAACATATTTATGTAATAATAATATTCTGATTTATAAAAAGTTTTTTTATAATTGTTAAATTTATGCATTATATACGAATTAATATCATAATTATTTTCAAAATTATCAAATTGGGAATAAACGACCAAAATCATTTTTCTCTTTAATGAACCATCTTTGAAAGCATAATCAACAAATTCTTTACTTGCCTTTAATACATCTCTATTGTTATTTACTAGTAGAATAATAACATCGTTTTTAGCAATTACATTTTCATAATTAGTTTTATTTTTAATTAATTCACCTGGAGTATCATTAAATACTATTTTTTTAATTGTTTCATCCTTGTCAGTATTCTTCTTAACGACAATAGAACATGGTGGTAAAATGTGATAACCTTCTGTAGCCTTAGGAACACTTTCGAATGGCTCTGATTTATAATCAAGATATGTTTTATGATTACTTCCTAAACTATTACCTTTATTATCTTTGCCAGTAGTTAATTTGTTATAATTATCACTTTTATTATCAACTTCAACACTAAATCCATAATTTGACAAAAAATCATTAATGTAACTTAGTTGTGGAATTGCTTTTAGTTCACCCATACTCTTTACATTTAATAGTTTTGAAATAAAAAATGACTTTCCAACAGATGTTTGACCTACAATCGCAACATTAACTAATGCCTTATCTTTTATATGGCATAAGTTTGGTTTCTTTTCACTACCAATATTTGCTATTTGGTCAAAAAAGTGATTTTTGGATTTTTCACTGCTTTCTTCCATTAAAGTTATAAAATTTTTATAAGCATCATCAGGTGAAAGACGATAATAATTATGTCGTGCTTCTTTTTTTATAGTTAATGTGGATTTCCCCTTTCCTATTATAGTTTTATATTTGTTATAATCCTTTTTAATAGGTGGTAAATTCTTTGAAAACTTGACATTAACTCTTAGATCTACAGGTAGAGATTCAGAAAATGTAAATCGAACTTTTCTAAATGATTTTTTAACCTTATATTTTATTATTTTCTTTTCATAATAATTAATAATAAATATATATGTATCAACAAGCTTTGTACCTTTATATAATTCCAAGAATCCTGAATTACTATGTTTTGATGAATCTATGTCTAAATCAAATCTTCCAAAATTTTTAAACATAGTTGCCTTATTTGAATCATTTTTATTATTATCATAGTAATAATCTAAAATGTTGATGTCATTCGAATTTGTTTCCCAGTTTTCTATCGATTTTGGATTAATACATCCATCACATTTTTTTACAACAATATGGTCATATTTTAAATCCTCAGTATCGTTAGCGTTTGTTCCATTTATATTTGCAATTATCTTTGATTCACACCATTCATTTGCAATTAAAAATACTTTATTATCAGCATTTATAAATCTGAATTTATTTTTCTCAATTTCTCCAGTTTTACTATTCATAATAGTATATTCAAAATGGTAATTGTTATATTTACAATCACCAGAAGTGAAATACTTCTCTTCATTATTAAATATTAATTGAGTCTCATCTTTTATAAATGTTTCTATGTCTGATTTACTTATTTTATCTTTGAATTGATCTAGGCAAATTCTTTCTAGAATAGATTTTAAAATATCATTGTCTTTTGTTTCGTTATCAATAAAAATGCATTTATTATTGTCTAAGCACTTACATTTATCATGGGCTCTTTCTTTATTTGAAAAGAAATATAATACCCTATCACTATTCTTTGGTGCGTATTTTACTATTTCTTCATTAGTTAATATATTTTTGTAATAATAATTTGAATATTTTTCTTCTTTCAATAAAGCATTAAAAGTTTTTACTTCATAGCTAAAATAATCATCTGGTATTTTTTTATTATCGTTTAACGTATCTAATGACTTATCAAAAGCCAAACTCAAAAATATTGATGAAAAACCTAGTCCAACAGAAATTTTTGTAGATATCGAGTTAAAATCTCTTTCTAATTCATTATCTTCCCACCAAAATACGCCGATATTGAACAATTTAAAAAAATCCTTTATTCTTTTAGCAAGTTCATATTCACGAGTTTTATTACCATGTTCATCTTCAGTAGATGCTGAAATAAAGATTTTAAATCTTTCTTTAGCACATGGTTTATCTTTATCACCCTTAATAATATTCAACACTTTACTTTTATCGTTTGAATCAAGCATACTATAATAAATATTGCTTGGCTTTTGCATTTTTAAATTTTCAATAATACCTTTATCAATATTATCATTATTAGATAAAAAAGTCTGCAATTTTTTTCTAATTTCTTCTTGCAATTCATTCCTTAAAGCTTCAATATCTTCTTTTTTTTCGACTTTATTAAATAAGTCTATTTTATCTTTTATTAATGTATTAATTATGTTTTTAAATTCTGCCTCCTTCTTTTCGGAAACAAACTTCAAATATTTAATTCTATCAACATCTTCACCATTAAAATTATCTAAAATATATTGAATATCTGAATCTGCTTTTTGATTAATAAAGTCTTTATCGTTACTATCATTTATTTCAATAGGTCCTATCGATAATTTATCTATTTTAATTATTTTATTTCCTATTCCAAATAGTTGAAGGAAAAAATTACCCATAATATTTACCTATAGAATGTCTCCATTCCATTACCTTTCTATAGTATTATTCTTTATCATTGTTTTCAATATAAGTAATACGATTGCCTATACCAAATAATTGAAGAATAGTATGCTTTTTATATTCTTTATCAGGTCTTTTACCTGTTGCGATAGTTTCAATATCAATATTATCATTACTATCTTCAATAATTTCATAAATAGAAAAGCCTAATCCAAAGATTAAATCAGCTACGCCTAAACCAAAAGAAAACCATTCTTTTGTTTTTATTACTTCACATAATTCTAATATGGCACACACAACTAAAGCAACTGTAATTAATCCTAAAAATATAGATAAAATAATTCTTCTTTTTAATCTTCGACCATTGCCGCTTCTCTTTAATAATTCTTGCTTACTTTTCTCTACTTCTTTTTTGCTTTTTCCTATTTCTTTACATTTCTTTTCAAATAAAGCATATGTAGTACTTCTTAATATGTTTAATTCTTCATCTAGTAATTTTGAAGTTAATCTTGAGGTTTGATCGCAATAATATGTTTTGTTTTTACTTTTATAGAAATCAAGATTTAAATCATCATCATCTAAAATAGTTAAATATGCATTCATTATTTCATAATCTTTACTATAATTATCGTATCTATCAGACAAATTCTTTAAATCTTTTAATAAATCTTTTTTATTCATCTATTTCACCCTTAATATACTTGATTGCTTTTTCTGTTAAACTTCTACCTCTACCAGTAACATTAATAAAGCCAATCTTAATTAAGTACCTTTCATATTCGGACAAATATTTCTTTGTTTCAAGTCCAACTCTAGCAGATAATACATCTGCACTAATTGCACCTGATGTATCATTAGCTATTTCATTTAAAATCTCTAAATCTTTCTTTTCAAGTCCAATTGGATCAATGCCTTTTACTTTAAAATAATTATTTGCTACATCTAAATCTATATGTGTAGATATACGTATACCTTCATCATTATAAAGCTCACTATTTAAACCATCTACTATAGAATTAACATATCTAATAGCGCCTCTACTTCTAGGGATACATATCTCTAAGGCTTCTTCTGTGATAGTTAATCCCCTAGCTGCTATTTTATTTTTATAAATTTGTTTTAATTCATCATATGTATAATCAACCATCTGGAATTTTAATCTTAAGCATCTATTTTTAATAGTATCTAATACCTTATCATCATCTGTTGTAGCTGCTATAAATGTAAATTCATCGATTGGTATTCTTTTACATTGACCATTAACATCAAGTGGAGAAACATATACTCTACTATTAAGAAGTGTTAATAAACTTGATTGTAATTCTGCTGTTAACATATGCACTTCGTCAAGAGCAATAACAACAGGTTCATTATTACGAGCAACACGCATAAAGAAATTTTGTAATGCTTTTAGTGATTGTTGAGAATTTCTAAATTGTGAACAATCTAATAATTCAAAGCGAACACCTAATTCTTTTGCGATTAACTCCATTAATGTTGTTTTACCTAAACCAGGATTACCAAATAATAAGATATTGTCTAAATGCTTTCTATTTTCATTTTTAGCTATTGCTATTTCCTTTAATAGCACTCTTACAATATGTTGTTGTCCAATAAATTCACTTAAAGAAGTTGGAGTAAATGAAGGGTTTGTATTTTTAACAATAGTTTCTTTAGCTGGTCCCTCATTGTTAATAGCACCACCAATTTCTTCATTTTCTTTAGGCATATCGTCTACTTGATTATTTGGTTCTAATTTATTATCAATTTCATCTTTTTTATTTATCTCATCATTTTGTGGTGGAATAATACCACTAATGTCGATTTCACCTTTATTATCAAAAATTGGAGAAGGATTAACTGGTTCTACTGTAACTTTTCCTTTTCCACTCATTATATCTGAGAATGAAGGAGCTATAGAATCGTCAGCGAGACCAAATAATTTTTGAACTCTTATATCTTTTAATCCGTACATATTTATAATTTTAATGTATGTTGAAAAAGTATCATTCCAATAACTTAGTTTAGCCTTAGTAACTATGTTATCTCCATTATTTAAATTGTATTGTCTCGTAAAAATATCACATAACTCTCTTAATCCATCAACAACACCTTTTTCATCATTATTTCTAGCAGCATTAAGAGTCTTTCTATATAATTCTCTAAATAGATCTTTAAATTCCATAGTTCCATTCTCCTTTAAAACTCAATATTATTTGTAGAACTCCATTTATTTAAAAATGCATCTATGGTATCCATAGGTGTTGCATTTGCAAATAATTCTACATCTTCATTATTTACTTTATATGTTTTTGATTTATTAATACCTATACATTCACCTGTTCTATTAAATACAGGTCCACCTGAATCACCAGGGTTTGATGGTGCAGAATATACTAAATCACCACTTCTATTTTTAGTATATTTTACTATTCCAGTAAAAGGAGCTAATCCCATATCAAATGGGTTTCCTATTACTAAACAATCTGCACCTTGTTTTAACTTACTATAATCTTTAATTCTATTAACTGATTCTATATTAGAAACATCTTCTACATTAAATTTACATAATGCAATATCGTTTTTCTTATCAGAAATCTGTAATTCAATTTTAATTTTGATATTTTCAGATGTAATCATATACATCTTAGGATAATAATTATCAGAAGATGTATTATAAATGATATGATCATTAGTTAATAGATATCCATTTTTAGAAATAATAAAACCTGTACCATTAGATGTTTGATTACCATCAATAGCTGATATTTTTACTATGGCATTTCTATTTTTATCAAAAACATCAGCACACCATCCTTGGCTAACATTTTCAGAATTAACTAAATCTTCAAAATCAATCAAATCATCAGTTGTATTCTTTTCTATTTCTTTTTTCTTTTCAAATTTTACTATGTTTTTTGATTTTGGATTATCCAAATTAAAACATTCAAGTACATAATCAGTTATACCGAATTCATATAAATCTTTAGATACTCTTATCCACTTTTCCATAAATAATTCGGTTTTTACTTTCGAAAGAATACTATCGATTTTTCGATAGTATTCTAAAGCATAATTTAATATTTGAAGCACATATAATCTTGCTTCCTTAGGTAAATTACATTTAATAAGTTCTCTTGCATTAGAATAATATGATGCAATAATTTTTGTATTCATTTAAATGTTACCTTTTTTTCTAAGTAACTCAGCATAAGAAATACCTTTTTCATATGCTTCAAATCTTAATAACATTTCTGGAGTAACACTATTAATGTAATTATCTATTACCTCTATACAATCTGAATAATGTGCCATTTCTTCATCTGCAGATTTAGAATCACCATTAATAATTGACAATACTGCACGCTTTAAAGCTTTATTTGCAACTTGTCTCATAATGGCTTTTATATCTGCACCTGAATATCCATCTAATAAATTAACTAATTTGTTAACATCTATATCAGATGAATGTGGGAATTTAGCCAATTCCATTTCAATAAATTTAGTTCTTGCATCTCTATCAGGTAGTGGTACATAAATTTGAGTCTCAAATCTTCCACCACGTTTTAATGCAGAATCTAACTTCCAAGGTAAATTCGTTGCTGCAACAATGATTCTTAATTGATCTTTAGATTTAGTTTTTGCAAAACCATCCATACATGTTAATAATGTAGTTAATATTGATTTTGTATTTCTTGAATCATCTAATGTTCTATCACTACAAATAGAATCAATCTCATCTAAGAATATGATGCATCTATCAAGTTTAGACGCTTGTTCAAATACATCTCTAATATTCTTTTCAGCAACACCAACAACACTTGCCAAAACTTCACTTGTTTGAACAACTGCAATTTTACAATTTAAAGCACCTGCCAAACATTTTACTATATGTGTCTTACCAGTTCCTGGAGGACCCCACAATAGTATTTGGCTTCCCATTTCATCGCCTCTAAACTTATGGTAAATACCCTTAAATTCTTTTCTTAAAGGCGCTACAACATCAACCATAAAAGCATCTTTTACTTCTTGAACACCAATTATATTTGAAAAATTCAAATTAGGAACTTCATCAGAAAACCATTGCTTAGTAGTATAATATGGATCATTATTACCATCATCATTACCACCTTTTGCAGATATGGCTGGTTTTGATGCAAGGTTAGTCAAATGAGATATTATTGTCATTGACTGTTTAGCATATGTTTCTTTAATTGTTTGGTTAACTGTTGGCTTCAAACACTCTTGAAAAGCTATTTTTAATAATTCTTTACCAAGTGAAATAATTTCATAAGTATCATCTTCATTAACAGCTTTATTGAAAGAAGCTATTTTTGAATTAAATACATTTATCATACTTGCTTCTGCCATAATAATTCCTCCTTCATTAAATAATTATTTTTTATAAAGGAAATTATTATTTTCTTTTATTCTCGTCGGCAATAATACCTTCAAAATCAATATCACCAGTTGCAGTAATATCTTCTGACTGAGGTTTAGCAACATTTTCTTTTCCTACTTGAGACTTGATTCTATCCAACATTGCTGCATATTCTGCTTTGAATTGATCAGTGTTTTCTTCAGGATTTTCATTATCTAATCTAGAAATTAATGATTTTTCTTGCTTTGGAGCTAAAGTTTCATCTAAAATGTTATTTAACTTTTCAATCTCTTGAGCAGGTTTTTCCATATCCTTAAATATCTTCTTGATATCTTTTCCAACTTTATTAAAATCTGGAGATTCAGCTAATAATCCCTTACAACCAGCAATTGCATCAGGAAGCTTTCCTAAATCAGCTGCTACAGAAGCTGTATAAGCTCCAAGTTCTAAATTATTCTTTAATGTTACTAATTGATTAGCAAGATTATAAACACCTATTTTTTGTTTAATTAATTGTTTTGCTCTTTTATCATCACCACGTAAAGCAGCATTATCAATATGTTGATTATACTTCTCACCAAATTTTTGTAAGTTTGCTACTGATCTATCAATTGCATCAAAAGCAGCTATAATTTTTTCATCGTTAGTTAATTTCTTTTTCATAATTCCTTTTCTCCTTAATTCAAGTTAATTTTTTTATCTTTTGAAGGCATAACTGCCTCTACTTCACTAATTAAATTACTAATCTCTTCTTGTGTTGGAATACCCCTAACAAGTCTAACATTACTTTCATGTCTTTCTAAATCATCTAATTGTTCTTCTACTTCAATACTCATTCTCTCTAGTTCAAGAGCTTCATCAGATAATTCTTTTAATAAATCAATACCGATTTCTTTAACAATTGCTACATTCTTTATACTTTTTGCAGCCTTCATCAAATTTCCTTCTGGAATTGATTTCCATACAATTTTATACTCACCAGAATCAATTAATGCTCTGGCAATTTCAGCTGTTTGAGTATATAGCTTAGTAAGTAGCTCATATCTCTTTAAATTTCTTTGGTGAGCCATCTCACCACCTCTTGTTGTAGCTGTTTTTTTAGATTCGTTATTGTATCTGTATTCAAATAATTCAACTACATCCTCTAACAAATAAAACTCTACAATTGCCTCTCTATCAAAAATCGAAATTTTGTCTGGTGAATTTTTAACATATTCTTTTGCTCTTTTAACTCTAAAAGCATGTGATGTTATTATTTTTTCTGTTGCCATATTTTCCTCCTTCTTCTATTACCATAATAGCATATAAAATAATAATATTGTTGTTTGTCAATCAACCTTTTATCTTCTATTAATTTTATTCCTCCTAAATGTTTCTATAATATACAGTATAAAATTTTAAAATCCATCCAATATTAAACACATAATTATTCCAATTACTACACCAACGCCAATTACTACGATTGGAATAAAACTCCATCCAACTGTGAATGAATATACAAAATACAATACTAATCCAACAACTCCTCCAACTTCTACAACGTATCCTGGCGCATCAGGATCTTCATCGAATATATAGAATACTATAAATGCAACTATTAATAAAACTATTGTCGCAACTATCCATGCCCAATATGTAGTCCATCCATTACCATATTCTACAACTACATCTTCAATAGTTGCAGATAAAACATTACCTTTTATATCAAAACTTAATTCATCGAATTTTAATTTTTGATTAGGCCAAATTGTTCTATCAAGCACAAACTGTTCTGTAGTTGTACCAGATGTTGTTTTAACTTTTATAATAAATATAATATTCTTAGTTTTATTCATATTATCGCTTTTTATTGAATAATACTTAAATAAAACACGAGTTTCATCTGAAGATTCGTTATATATATATTTAGTAGTGTAAGTCTCTTCTTTTTTCAATTCATTTGGTGAAAAAGATGAACAAGACGTTAATACCAAAAATATTTGAAAAACAAATGCAAATAATATAATTTTTAATAATTTCTTTTTCATATCTTATAACCTACTTAATATTCAAATATACTTTTGCAGTAGAAATATATTTATCTACATCTACATCAACATTGCTCCATGTTGGAGTAAAAGTTGAATTTGCTAATTCAGTTGATAATGTTGGAGTATCATCCAAGCACATTATTTCATAAGATCCTTCATAAAAAGAAGTTAGCTTATCATAATATAATACAAAATAACATTTAACCTTTGTTTTAATAACAAGTTTGTATTCTTCCCCACTAACTAAATTATTAGGACTTGTCACCACTATATTCTTAGTTTTATTTGAATATTGACTAACATAATTATCTAAATTATTTTTATATGCACTGCTCTGACTTGGAATAGCTGTTTTTGTCCATTGTAAAGATGGATAGATTGAGAATCTTGATGCAGAATCTTTAGCATAAACTACACCATCATTCCCAACACTTAATGATGAATCACCCATATATTTTTCATATGTAGTATGTATATTAAATTTTGTCTTCAAAATTTTAACAGCATTATTTATTAAAGATATGTCTGAAAAACTACTATATTTAAAATTTAAAATCGTATTGTTTTCATACTTTATACTATTAGATTCCAATATTGGAACATCGTTAAATGTTCCTAAATCAAAATAGCATATAGAAAATGATGAATTTGAATTACTTGCATCATAAATAATATTTGTATTATATGTAGTTGTTGAACT
Organism: Acholeplasmatales bacterium; assembly: GCA_017542485.1. Classification (GTDB taxonomy): domain Bacteria; phylum Bacillota_I; class Bacilli_A; order Acholeplasmatales; family Anaeroplasmataceae; genus Anaeroplasma. The sequence continues at coordinate 25,371 of JAFXXC010000024.1, read as the reverse complement.
ACTAATTCTACTTGTTGAAGTTGTTTTGCTAGTAGTGGTAATTGGTCTAGTAGTTGTAACACTTCTAGTTGATGTAGTTGAACTTGTAGTTTTTATTACAGTAGATGTCTTTATCAATGTCTCACTAGCAATTGAGCATGAAGACAAAAATAATAATGATAATAAAGAAAAAAACAAAAATTTCTTCTTCATTTTTTCACTTCCCTTTGCTTTATTTTTTTTGATTCAAATTACAAATAATTTAGGAATCAAATATAACTATATCATTTATATCTAATCCTGTTATTTTAGAATATAATAATAAATCTTCTATATCAGGCATTGTTTTACCTGTTTCCCAGTTAGTTATTACATCTCTTGTTTTACCAAATACATTAGCTAATTCTTGAACACTTATTGACTTGTCCATCTCTTCATTACAATTTAGACAATCATAATTGAAAAAACATGTGTATTTAGGTCTTAGAGTATCTAACGATTTTTCCTCATTTAATTTTTTATTATAAAAACATACATATCTTCTTAGATTATTATTATCATATCTAAGAAGGGCTAATCTTTCTCCCGTTTTTATCCAATTAATAACTGGCCTATTAAAAAGCTCCATATGCATCACCTACTGCATTAATTATTTCGCTATAGCTTGATTTTATATAATTATATACTCCAATAATTGGATTATTTTCATATAAATAATCTATTCTTAATAAACTACCATTTACTGTTTCATAACCCCAACCTGAGTTACCATTTATTAAATATATTATTTCTAATGTTACTAAAAATATTACTAATGATGTTACAAGTGATAATACAACACCCAATGTTTTATTTAATGCTGATGATAACTTATTATCCATCTCTAAATAATCAGCTATTAAATCACAAACTTTAAATTTAATTAACATTATTAATGCTGTTATGATTATTCCTAATATAATAATTTCAATTCTAATTTTAACTAAAAATGTTAAGAACCAATTATCTGCTTCTAACATCTTATAAGTTAAGCTATTTAACCATTCTTTAACATTTGGTATATTTAATACTAATGTTAAAACTGTGAAAGCTGTAATTAATGTTAATATAAAAGAAATAATACCTGAAGGCGATTTTCTTATTCTTTTAGATGCTCCAAAAACTATACCTATAATTATTGATAATAATGCAATTCCTATAACAATATAATCTATCATTTTCATAATTCATTTCTCCTTTATGTTATTGTACTTACATTTTAAAGGAAGATTGAATTATTGTCAGTGTCAAAAATAAGTATTTATTACACAAAAATGAGATTAATGATTACTCAATTATTTATATAGAAGGCATTGTTTTCAACATATCATATGAAAATTATCTATACCAAATATTAACAATATAAATGCAATATTTAATATTTATATTAAATTATCTCCATAATTAATCTTTATAACCCAAATTTACCCATTTTATTAATTATAACATTCATCTATTTCAATATCAATTATTCACAGTTTAATTTTATTCATTTTGATAGTTTTTTTTGGAATTTATATCAAAAAAAATCGGATTCATAATTTAAAGAATCCGATTTCTTATTATTTAATTAAATTACTTTTGAGTATAAGTATCCTTCTTACTATAAGTAGTATGCAAATATTTATGAGATAGATGACCATTAGGCTCACCTAAGAATTCTTCATAACACTTAATAATTGAAGGATTTAAATGACTCTTTCTTAAAGTTGCTTTAGTATCCTCATTATATAGAACACTTGCACGAAGCTTCTTATAATCAACAGTATCTTGAACCTTAGCATTTACTATTGGTTGACCACCACCATTGATACATCCACCAACACAACCCATAAATTCAACAAAGTGATATTGTTTCTTACCAGACTTAAGGATTTCAAAGAATTCCTTAATTGCCTTACCACCATGTACTACAGCAATATTAACATCTAAACCATTAACATTTAAAGTAGCTTCTTTGATTTCTTGCATACCTCTTACACATTCGAACTCAAGTGGTTTAGCTTCCTTACCAGTTAATTTTTCAACAACTGTTCTTAAAGCAGCTTCCATAACACCACCTGTTACACCAAAGATAGTACCAGCACCTGTATATTGTGCTAATTCTCCTTCTGGCTTAATCTCTTCAAGTGCATTATAATCAATTTCTTCACGCTTAATCATACGAGCAAGTTCTCTTGTTGTTAATACATAATCAACATCTCTTAAGCCATCTACTTCCATTTCAGGACGTACTGCTTCATATTTCTTTGCAATACATGGCATAATTGATACAACAACAATCTTTTTAGGATCAATTCCAAGCTTCTTTGCCCAATATGACTTAATCATAGCACCACCCATTTTATGAGGTGATTTACATGAAGATAAATTCTTTAAATAATCAGGTTCATATGTTTCAATGAATCTAATCCAACCTGGAGAACATGAAGTAAACATAGGGAATACACCATTATTTTGAAGTCTATCAATAAATTCATATCCTTCTTCCATAATAGTTAAATCAGCAGCCCAGTTAACATCAGCAATTTCATCAAAACCTAATGCCTTAAATGCAGCATACATCTTACCCTCTGAATCAGTTCCAATAGGATAACCAAATTCTTCTGATAATGCAGCTCTAACAGCTGGAGCTGCTTGAACTACAACAAACTTATCAGGATTTTGAATTTCAGCTAATACTTCATCAATTTGTGATTTTTCATGAATAGCTGCAGTTGGACAAGCTTGAATACACTTACCACAGAAAATACAACCTGCATCACTAATTTCATGTAATAATGCTGGTCCTACAATTGTCTTAGAACCTCTATTATTAAATGCTAAAATTGATAAACCAGATAATTTTTCACATGCAGAAATACATCTTCCACATAATAAACACTTACCACTATCTAATTCGATAGCAGGGTTATTACCATTTAATTTTCTTGTCTTTAACAAGAATTCGTTTGAACCACCAAAATCATTTTGGATATTATATTTACGCAATAATGATAAGAATTCACAATTATGTTCACGAGGACATCTCCAGCACTCGAATACATGGTTAGCAGCTAAAAGTTTTAAATTTTCCTTAACAGACTTAATAACTCTAGGTGTATTTGTTTTAACAACCATACCTGGAGCTACAGTTACAGTACATGAATTCTTTAATGTTCTTTGACCTTCAATCTCAACAACACATACTCTACAATTTGACTGTTCATGAATGCCTTTTATAAAACATAGACGTGGAATATAGATTCCAGCTTTTGTCGCAGCCTGTAAAATTGTATAATTGGCAGGAACAGAAATTTCTTTATTATCTATCTTTAAAGTTACTAAATTTTCTTCCATTTTTAACACCTACCTTACTACAATTGCTTGAACCTTAGCTGGACAAGTCTTCTTACATGTACCACACTTAATACATAATGATTGATCAATATGGTGTCTTTCTCTAATACCACCACTAATTGCATTAACTGGACATGCCTTAGCACACATATCGCAACCGATACACTTTTCAGTAATATAATACTTAGTTAATTTCTTACATACACCAGCAGGACATGTCTTATCAACAACGTGTGCTTCATATTCTTTTCTAAAATGCTTTAAAGTTGATACTACTGGATTTGGAGCAGTTTGGCCTAATGCACATAGACTTGAATCCTTAATCATTGCTGATAATTCTTCTAATCTATCTAAATCCTCTAATGTACCCTTACCATCAACAATCTTATTTAATATTTCAAGTAATCTCTTATTACCTTCTCTACATGGAGTACACTTACCACATGACTCATCAACAGTAAAGTCAAGATAGAATCTAGCTACATCGACCATACAGTTATCTTCGTCCATAACAATCATACCACCAGAACCCATCATTGAACCGATAGCAGTTAAGTTATCGAAATCGATAGGTGTATCAAGGTTTTCTTCAGTAATACATCCACCAGATGGACCACCAGTTTGAACAGCCTTAAATTTACGTCCATTTTTGATACCACCACCGATATCATAAATGACATCACGTAAAGTTAATCCCATAGGTACTTCAACTAAACCAGTATTATTAATCTTACCACCTAATGCAAATACCTTAGTACCAGGTGACTTTTCAGTACCAATACTTCTAAACCATTCAGGTCCATTTAAAATAATTTGAGCAATATTAGCTAAAGTTTCAACGTTATTAATAACAGTTGGCTTTTGCCATAAACCCTTATTAGCTGGGAATGGAGGTTTATTTCTTGGCATACCTCTCATACCTTCAATTGATGCGATTAAGGCAGTTTCCTCACCACATACGAAGGCACCAGCACCAAGTCTAATTTCTACATCAAAATTAAATCCACTACCAAATAAGTTCTTACCTAATAAGCCCATTTGTCTTGCTTCATTAATTGCATATTCTAATCTTTCTACAGCAACAGGATATTCAGCACGTACATAAATATAACCTTGAGTTGCACCAATAGCGTAACCACCAATTGCTAATGCTTCAATAATTGAATGTGGATCACCCTCAAGTACAGCTCTATCCATGAATGCACCTGGATCTCCTTCATCGGCATTACAGATAATATACTTTTGAGGTGCAGCGTTTTGAGCACAGAACTTCCACTTTAATGCAGTAGGGAATCCTGCTCCACCTCTACCTCTTAAGCCTGATTGAAGAATAGTTTCAATAACATCCTCAGGCTTCATAGTTAATACCTTAGCTAAAGCTTGATAACCATCTCTTGCAATATATTCTTTAATATCGTATGGATTAATAACACCACAATTACGTAATACTCTTCTTGTTTGTTTTGCATAGAAACCTAATTCATGTAGGTGAACATTAGCCTTATTCTTAGTTGCTTCATCATGGAATACTAAGCTCTTTACAGCTTCACCTTTATAAATATGGTCAACACAAATTCTTCTTACATCCTGAACCTTAACATGTGCATAGAAAGTCTCATCAGGATAAATAATTACAACTGGACCCTTTTCACATAATCCGAAACATCCAGATTGAACAATAGAAATTTCATCTAAAATTCCTAATTCAGTTAATACATTTTCAAATTCTCTTCTTAATTCATTTGAGCCACCTGATAAACATCCAGTTCCAGCACAAAGTAGAATAGTCATTCTATTTCTCATAACTATTTTTCCTCCTTTAATAATAAATCTGAAACTATCTTTTTACCAACGATATGCTCAGTTATAATTCTATCAATTCCTTCTTTTGTTACATTAACATAACGATATACTGTATCTTCACCAATAACAACATTAACAGCAACCTCTTGACCCTCAGGACATTTAGGCATTTGAGTAACCATTACATTTGTTAAGCCAAGATTATAAACAGTTTCTAATGCTTCTTGTAATACAATTCTAGAACCTTTCTTAATTCCTTCATCGCCTGCAGCTACATAAATCTTTATAGGACATTGATTAATACGTAAGCTTAATTGTGGCAATGTTTCTTCTTTAATCTTTTGTAATTCTTTTAATGTCATACTAAACCACCTACTAATTTTCTGCCTCAATCTTTTGTAATTGCTCAATAGCAATATCCTTATTAGCATTACCGAATACTTCATCATCAATTGTGAATACAGGAGCAAGTCCACATGCACCTAAGCATCTTGTTGCTTGAAGTGTAAATTGACCATCCTTTGAAGTCTCACCAACACCAATTTCTAATTCTTTACTTACTGCATCAAGAATATCTTGAGAACCTCTTACATAACATGCAGTACCTAAGCATACACCAACGATATGCTTACCCTTTGGTTCTGTAGAAAATCTTGAATAAAATGTTACAACACCATTGATTGTTGAAATACTAATATTTAATTCTTTAGAAATAATCTTTTGTATTTCAAGTGGTATGCAACCAAAAATCTCCTGAGCTTTATGAAGAGTTGGCATCAATGGACCAGGTTTTTTCTTGTTCTCATTGATAGCAGCCATAAAACTATCCATCATTTCAGGAGTAACTTCTAACTTGTTACACATATAATTCCCTCCTAAACGCGTTAACAATACCTAAATTGTATTTTAACATTTTTCTATATAAATTAATACAGTTTTTGACCAAAAAAAATTAAAAACAGTTAGCTATATAAAACTAACTGTTTTCTATTATTTAATTAATATATTAATTAATTTAATTTTGAAAGCATATCCAAATATTCAGATTCTGTAGAATTTTTCTTAGGAGTTTCCTTTTGTGATAATGCAACCATAGATTTACTCTTATTAGGTGATGTAATAGTACCAGCTCCTGATACACATCCCATAGGACAAGCCATACCTTCAAGTAGGTATCCATCATATTTTCCTTCAACTGCTTCTTTTAGCATTTTTCTACAATTATCTAATCCTTGAGCAGCAAATACTTTAATCTCTCTATCTGGAGCAATCTTACCACAAGCATTAACAACAGCTTGAGCAACACCACCCATTACTGCAAATCCTCTACCATCAGCTGATGTTTCATTCTTCAATGCTTCTTGCTTTAATTTAGAGAAATCAACATTTTTAGCAACAAACATACCATTTAATTCTTCAAATGTTAATACAAAATCAACATCACTTCTTACAGCCTTTCTTGAAGCCTCAAGCTTTTTAGCAGAACATGGTCCAACAAATACAATCTTACATTCAGGATGCATCTTCTTAACAAGTCTAGCAGTATATACCATGGGTGTCATTGCCATTGATATATTTTCTTTATGATCTGGATATTCCATTTTAGCCATCTTACTCCAAGCAGGACAACAAGATGTAGCCATAAATTTTAATTTATCAGGAACATTCTTTAAATAATCCTCTGCTTCTTCAATTGTACATAAATCAGCTCCAATTGATACTTCATATACACCATCAAAGCCAAGCTTCTTAAATGCATCTTCCATAGTTTTCAAATTAACCTTTGGTCCATATTGACCCATAATAGCAGGTGCTACAATAGCGTAAATAGGTTGTTCACTCTTAATAGTTTGTATAACTTGGAATATTTGTGATTTATCAGCTATTGCACCAAAAGGACAGTTAACCATACACATACCACAAGATACACACTTATCATAATTAATAACAGCTCTACCCTTTTCATCTGATTCAATCGCATGCATACCACAAGCAGCTGCACATGGACGATTTCTATGAATAATAGCATGATACTGACATACATTTAAACATCTACCACACTTAATACATTCATCTTGATTAATTACAGACTTACCATTAACAGTAGTAATTGCACCCTTAGGACATACATTAATACATGGATGAGCTAAACATCCTTCACATGCATTAGTGATAAAATATGATTCAGTAGGACAAGCATTACATGCAAAATCAATGATATTAATCAAAGGTGCCTCATAAAATCTTTCAGTTTTAACAGCTTCTTCTATTCCTTTAGATATTGGCTCTGGATTTAATTCGCCTCTAAATGGTAAACCTACTGCCAATCTTAATCTCTCAGCTACGATAGCTCTCTCCAAAAATATAGAACTTCTACCTACACTCTTTTCACAAATCTTATAAGGTAATTCAACTATTCTTTTATAATTTCCACCTTCATAAGCAAGTTTTGCCACTTCCTCAAATACTCTTCTTCTTATATTATTTATATTTGCATATTGATCAAGCATATAAATACCCCCTAATTTCTAACATACTTATTATATACTTCTTCATAAACACTTAATCTACCATCAGTAGTTAATTTTGACAACTCATTGATTAAATTTAAATCATTACTAATATAATTCACAACATCAGGATTATATCTTACACCACTATTTTTCTTTAATTCCTCTAACAAATCAATAAATAGTTTACCACTTGTATAATTTCTTCCAAAAATATCAGTTGCTGCATCGCAAGAATCTGCGATACTAACAATATCAATAACAATTTTTAGTTTCGAATTTTTATTATCAAATTCACTAGGATAACCAAATGATCCATCATAATATTTATGATGCCCCTCTATTATATCATAATAATCAATAAAGTCATTATCATTACAAAGTACTTTTCTACCATTTAATGGATGTTCTTTAATAATTTTAAACTCCAATTCATCCAATCTTCTTATCTGTGTATTAATTATCTTCACACATGTAGTTTTACCAATATCATGTAATATACTAGCATTACTAATATATTTTAAAATCTTATCTTTATTATTGATAACATCATTAACAGTCATATTTCCACAAACATTAATAAATAATTCTGGTCTATCATCAATTAATTTATTACTAATAGCCAAACTAATATTTTTTACCATCAAAGAATGAATATATGTAATAGGCTGTCTAAACATTAAAATATTAGAAATAAATTCTAATTTTTCTCCAAAACTATTTAATATTTTATGAACCTTACGATAGAATCTACAAATCATATAATTACTCTCAACATTAAAATAACCATATGGTGCTTTTCCAATTAATTCCATATGCTTATATACATAATTAACTATTCTATCCTTTAATTCTAAGTCTATATTTTTATCATTATAAAATTCAATTATACTCTCTATCAATTCACATAATGAATCATAATAATCACTTGATTTTCCATCATTATAATCAAATCTATCATATAAAGAATCATACAATTTAAATAATTCATTTAAAACATCATTAATACCTATAATACCATCATAATAATCCAATTTATATTTAATACCATATGTTGTATCAAAATCACAATATTGAGTTTTTTTATTGGCATTATATTTATCATAAGTGAATCTTAAGATATTTCTAAATTTTAAAGGTAATTTATCAATACCATCAATTTTAAATATATTTGATGCTATCTTATCAATATAATATGCAAATTCAGGATCATTACCATCAATTTCTTGTACTACATTACTATACCAAAATCCTAACGCTCTTCCTCTTATCTGAAAATATTGATTGAAATTAGTTTGAATATCATTAAACATTAAAATAAGCAAATTATAATATGCTTTAAAAATAACTAATCTAGATTCTCTATCATTAATCAAATTATATTTATCTTGATATTTAAAAATACCATAATAATAATCCATACCAATTATTTTATTATCTAAATTACTTTCAGTATAAAACATTGTTTCTTCATAAGCTAATACATGTAGCAAAAAGATTAATCTATTAAAATCACCAATAGTTTTAAAAATAGCCCTTAAAGGATCAATAATCATTTTTAATACTATATAGTCATCACAACAACTATAAAATAAATCCTTAACTGCATCATAAAGAATATCAGCTTCTAAAGGTGATAAATCATCATGTAAATTGGATTTTAATTCACCAATTATTTCTTCATTTATCTCAAATGATTCTCTATAATCCTTTGAACGTTCATAAAGTAAATTAGACCAATCTTTATTAAGTTTATCGCGAAATATTTTTTGACTCCATTTGTCATCAAGTTTATAACATTCCTTAAACTTCAATACAAAGTAGTCCATAAATTCTTTTGTAATCATATTGACCTCTAAATTGTTTCACAATTTAATAATAATATGTTTATTTAAATTTTTCAATATTTTAAAAATAATCATATAGTAGAAATCGCTTTAAAAAGAAAAAAAAGATGAAATCTTACGATTTCATCTCATATTAACAAGGATTATTAAATGTCTAAATCGTCATCGTCATCTTTCTTCTCTTCAGAATTTTCTGAAATTAACATTTCAGTATCTGCGTCGAATAAGTGACAGTGATTCATATCAAACCATAACTTTAATGGTTGACCAGGAGCTAAATCATCACGAGATGGTACAGCAGCAATAATTGGGTCACCATCAACATTTGTATAAATATTTGTTTCAGCACCAAGTAATTCTGAAATTTCTACTGTAATATCAACACAAGCATTAGCCCATACAGTCTTCATTAATTCATTTTGTTCATCATAAACATCCTCTGGTCTAATACCAAAGATAATGTCTCTATTTTCATATCCTTTTTCTCTAGCAACTTTTAATTTGCCTTCAGGAATACGAATAGTATAATTACCCTTTGAAGATACGAATGTACCATTATCCTTTAATTCACCATGGATAAAGTTCATTGGAGGTGTACCGATGAATCCACCAACGAATACGTTAGCAGGTGTATCATATACTTCTCTTGGTGATCCAACTTGTTGAATACGACCATCACGCATAACAACAATTCTTGATGCCATTGTCATGGCTTCAATTTGGTCATGGGTAACGTAAATAGTTGTACAACCTAATCTTCTATGTAATTTAGTTAACTCACCACGCATTGTAACACGTAGTTTAGCATCTAGGTTAGATAGTGGTTCATCTAGTAGGAATACTCCCGCTTGTTGAACAATAGCACGTCCAAGTGCAACTCTCTGACATTGACCACCTGACAACTGGCGAGGGAAACGAGATAGGAATGGCTCAAGACCTAAAATCTTAGCTGCGTTAGCAACTCTTTGAGCAATTTCCTCTCTTGACATACGACGTAGTTGAAGGCTGAATGCCATATTATTATATACTGTCATATGTGGATATAACGCATATGATTGGAAAACCATTGCAATACCACGATCTTTAGGGCTTACATCATTCATTCTTGTACCATCGATTAATAAATCACCTGATGAAATGTCTTCAAGTCCTGCGATCATTCTAAGTGTTGTAGATTTACCACAACCAGAAGGTCCAACGAAGATAATAAATTCTTGATCATCAATATGTAAATTGAAATCAAATACTGCTTGTACTCCGTTAGGATAAATCTTGTTAATCTTAATTAAATCTAAAGTAGCCATATAATAAATCCTCCTGACTTCTCAAAAATATTATACATAAATATAAAACGTTTTTATATGTGCAATTTGCACAATTTTATATCTGTACCAAATACATTATGGCTTAATATTGCCATTATTTGTTTTCAACTAACATATATAATATATATGCATCTTTGAAACAACGCAAATCAAAACCTGATATTTCCTTTAATTTATCAAGCTTATAAATCATAGTATTTCTATGAATAAACATCTCTTTAGATGCTTTAGAAACATTTAAATCACACTTTGCAAAATCTCTAATAAAATCCTCACTTATACCAGTATACTTTAATATAAATGACAATATTTTATCTTTACCCTTAACATTATTTGCATGAAGCAAAGCCTCTTTTAAATTAAAAACACCATGTGGAATAAATTCTAATAATTTTAAACCTATTTCCAATTCCTCATCTAATCTATCATCGCTACTATCGTTAGATAAATATGCATACATATTAGTCATTAGCTCTACCTCTAATGCTAATAACATTCTTCTAATTTCTTCTTCATCGTTATAGCTATGATATATAACAATATTATTATTTTTGTTTACTGTTTTAATATTATTACCTACAAGTGACTGGATAACATCCTTAACTGTATCGTAATTATATGTTCCATCCTTAATTATAATAAATCTCATCTATATCACCCTATATTCATCATCACTATCATCACTATTTTCTGTATCATTACTATTATCTTCATTTACTTCTGCGTCAATATAGTCATCATGCTTATTTTCTTCATATGTTTCATTTTGATTATTTTTAAAATAATCATACTCAAATCCTTGAGGATTTCCAATAGGTACAGGAGTATCTAATACTAACACTGTTTTAGAAATTCTATCAACCAAGCTTCTTTCAGTTACTATAGCAATTATCGCAGAAATAAGACCAATTAATCCACCAAATAACAAATAGAAAATAAATGTTCCTACAATTTCTCTTACAATTATTTGTGGAATTGACATCTTAATATCACCTTTAGAATTAATAACTATGCTTCTAGTTATTAGTCTTCCCAATGTTTGCCATTTGACAAAACGAGGTAGTATTACCAAATATAATATAACTAATACAAACGCAATAATATATCTAATTCCTTCTCTAGCCATATACAATTTTATAAATTCACTAATATTAATACCCATTTCTGATGATAATAAATCATTATTCTTGCCCATTGCATAATCAACATATGCTTTATAAATTGTATCAAATAATGAATCATATCTAGCTGTATCAAAATTAATCAATTTTAATACACCTATTAGAATTAAAGATGATAAAACACTAATCAAACCTATATCTATAATATAAATTGCAAACCTTCTTAGGGTGCTCACTCTTAAATACATTATCTCTCACCGCCATAAATTTACTTTATTATACCATTTATGGCATATATTCTTCAATATTTCTATTTTTATTTTTATCATAAAAACATTTGTGATATAATACTCTAGGTGATTAAAATGGATTATTTACAAAAAGCTTATTGTATGAATCAAAGTATGAGAATATATGCTGCTATAACTACAGATATGGTTCGTCATGCACAAGAAATATTTAATATGTGGCCATCAAGTATTGATGCCTTTGGTAGATTATTGACAATATCTTCAATAATGTCTGCGACATATAAATCTGGCGAAACATTAAATATATTCGTTAAAGGTGATGGTCCTATAGGTAAAATGACAGTTGAAGCTAAAGACTGCAAATTAAGAGGATATGTGTCAAATCCTGGTGTTTTTTTACAAAATAATGATGGTTCAATCAATATCAGAAAAGCTGTAGGCTATGGAGAAATTGAAATAATTAAAGACTTACATATGCGTGATGTTTTTTCTTCATCTTCTGAGATAATAGAAGGTGATATTGCTAACGACTTCACATATTATTTTGCAAAATCAGAACAAATTCCTTCTTCTGTTGGTTTAGGTGTATCATTTGATACCAACACTAACAAAGTAATATCTGCAGGTGGCTTTTTGATTCAAGTAATGCCTGGATGTAAAATTGAGTATATAGAAAAACTTGAAAATAAATTAAGATCTTTAAAACCAACAACAGAAATGATTAAAGAAGGCTATACACCAATTGATATCATAAATGAAATAACTGATGGAGATTATGAATTATTAGAAACAAAAGAAATAAAGTATGAATGTAATTGCAGTAAAGATAAATTCAAAAAAGGTTTAAAATCAATTGGTAAAATTGAACTTGAAAAGATTCTTAATGAAGACAAAAAAGCAGAAATCACTTGTAATTTCTGCAATAAAAAATATATATTTACTGAAGATGATTTAAAAGAAATCATATTCGAACTTTAATACCACGTTAGTGGTATTTTTTATTTCATTAAATAATATATTAAAAAGCCACAACCAAAAGATACTATATTAGCTGATAAAGTATATAAACTCAATAACAATAAACTTTTAGGCTTATAATTATATTTTTCTCCAACTTTATTAATACCCCAGTAATATATAAATAACTCAATTAAAACTATTATTATTTCTAACATTATATAAACTATATAGAATAATAATTGTGCTCCATTATTATAAACATACAAGCTTAATATAATATTAAGTGCCAATTGTGTTACTATATTCGCTCCTAAGATAACTAATAATTCTTGTTTATAGATTCTAAATAATAAAGCAATTCCAACCTCTATTATTATACAAACAATTAATCTAATAACAAATGATAACACTTCTTTAGTATAATTATAAGATCTTTCTACATTAAAAGACTGCTCATTTAATTTAACAGTATAATAACTACCAAATGCATAAGTTTCATAAATATTATCATCAGTAATAAAATTATCATTTAAACTATCATATATTAAGATTTTAAATTCACTAGGTGGAAAATATCCCCATTTAAACTTATTATCTTCTAAATCGCCAAAAACGTGTAAATAATAAAGTCCGTCCTTATCTTTATAAGAGGCAAATTCTTTATCAATTATTTTTTCTTCTTCGCTAAAAAATTCATCACGAACAATATTAACACTATTTGGCCCATTAGTTTCAAATTTTGATAATAATGTCATATATAAATTATCACAATTACCATCGACTTTAATCTCTACAAATGGCTTTGGACCAGTATCTGCACTAACTCCAGTATTAATTATTAATACGCTAATAAATGCTATTAAAATAATAACAATTCCTTTAATCACTCTTTTCATATAAATACCTTTTCCTTTTTCACTACTATCATTATAGTAGATTTTTTACAAAAAAAAAGAAAAGATATAAAATATCTATTCTTTATTATCGATATGAACGTCAATTTGATTATATGGAATTGTAATATGATATTCATCATATGCAACTTTTAATTCATACATTAGTTTATAATATGTCTTCCAATAATTAGGTCGATCACACCAGCTTCTAATATAAATTTCAACTGCGTTATTAGAATAATTACCAATTTCAACCATTACTTCTGGTGACTTTAAAACCAAATCACATTCTTCACAAACTTTTCTACTAATTTTCTTAACCAAATCCAAATCACTATCATATGAAACACTCATAATAATATCTACTCTTCTTTGATCTTTACCAGATGCATTAACAATAACATTATTAGCTAAGCTTCCATTAGGTATATATATTACCTTATTATCAGGAGTAACAATTTGTGTATAAAACAATTTAATATCTTCAACAGTTCCTGATTGATTATTTGATGTAATAAAATCACCTAATTTAAATGGTCTCATTACAATAATAATTACACCACCTGCAAAATTAGATAATGTTCCTTGTACTGCAAGTGATATACCAACACCAAGTGAGGCAATTATTGCAGAAACAGATGCTGTTTCAATACCAACATAGCCAATCAAGCCTAATAAAATTAATATCTTTAATCCTATCTTAGCTGTATTAGTTAATACTTTAGATAATGTCGCATCAGCGTTCTTCTTTTCTAATTTTTTAAGTATTCCTTTACATACAACATTAATTATCTTAAATGATATTATTAATATTATTATAGCTATTAATAGCTTTATTCCAGTAGTAGTAGCCCACTTAACAACAATATCTAATATTGCCTTCCAGTTAATACCTTCATCAGTAACAGTACTAGTTTCAGTTGCCGTATCTGCTAATAGCTTAATATAATCCATTAGATTATCCCACCTTAGTCAAAATTTTCTCTTATAACTTCTACCATCTTTGCATTTTTAACATCTTCTTTAAATGCCTCAAAAACTTTATATGTAGCATAACTATCACTTAATGCGTCATGAACCTGCTCATCTTCATTCTTATAGAAAATATTATATAACTTAAACAATCCTGGATCGTTTTTTAATTCATAATAACTCTTTATTAATTGACATAAATTAATAAATCTACATTCATTTTTCAAAGAGGTAACTTCATTTATATCATAAGAATCATTTAATACTAAAATATCATTTTTTCCATATACTATTATTGCAGGATGATATTTTTCAATAATGTCTTTAAAATCATTATAAAATACATTGTAATCGATAGCTTTATTAACATAATCATCAGCTGTAATCTTTAAAAAATCCAAAGCTCTTTTAGAAATAATAGGTGATAATTTTGCTTTAATATAATTATCATATTTTAAAATAGTTTTACCATTTTCATCAACTAATAATAATCCAGCCTGTATAATTTCAGTTCTAAATCCTTTTCCTTTAAAAGAATAACTAGGCATAGTCATCTCTAAATCCAAAAATAATTTATTACCTAAACTATTCATAAAATCATATGATGCTTTATTAATAGAAAGCTTATTATAATATACAATATGATTTAATTTATTTAACACTTCTATCTTATAAACAAATAATACAGGATGAGCTAAATAATTACCCTTTTTAGTAAATTTTTCATCATAAGCAAGATCTATCCAATTATTTTGGTATAGATATCTTTTAAATAAATTCATTTGAGAATTATGAAAATAGAAAAATATTATTCTTTTTCCTTCTTTAATACCTATGATTCTATTATCTAGTTCAATCATATGAATTGGACCACGTATTCTCAAACAAACTCACTTCCTACCTTTTTATTGAAACTGCCATTCCATCGCCTATTTCATAAATAGTCGTATCAAAATCTTCATTATTAATTAAAAATTCTGTAAAATTTTTTAATTTATTTACTAATCCTCTTAAACTTCTAGACATTTGTGTTGTATCCATATTTACTGAATTATGGAATATCATATTATCACATAAAACAACACCATGTGTATTTAATAAAGGTGTATATAATTCAAAAAATTTCTTATATTGACCTTTTGCAGCATCAATAAATATTAAATCAAATTTTTTATCCTTTAAAATTTCAAATTGTTCCAATGCATCACCAAATATAATACCTATATTTTCTTTACAATTTGATTTATTAATGTTTTCAATAGCCTTATCATACATTTCTTGGTCACGCTCAATACTAATAACATGACATCCTAATTTAGCCATATTAATAGCTGAATAACCAATAGCTGTACCAATTTCTAATACTTCTTTACAATTGCTTAATTTTATTACTTGACTTAGTAACATTAATCCATCATCTTTAATAATTGGAACATGATAATTTACTGCATATTCACGCATTACTTTTAAATTATCATCAAAATTTAAAGTATTAGATTTCTGAATCCCCACAACCTGAGCATCCATTACATCCTTCACATGAACCTTCACAGCACTCATTTCCCTTTTCATCATAATAATCATTAACTACTTCTTCAAGCATATTCCATTCATCTTCTGTTTCAATAGCTGATAAAACACCACTCTTATCACCATCTTCTACATAACTCATTGCAGAAATAACATTTTCATCCTCTGGTTGGAATATAACATAGTTCTTCTTAAATTCTTCAGAATAGTAAGTGAAGATAATTCTACATTTAACTTCCTTACCATCTTTTGTAATAATCATTGTATTATCCATATATTACCCTCTATAATGACTTCTTATCCAAGAATCCCTGAAGGATAACTACGGCAGCCATTTCATCTTTCTTCTTATGTCTATCTTTTCTTTTAACATTGCCACTTATCATTGCTCTATCAACAATAACAGTTGTCAATCTTTCATCCTCAAGGAAAACCTTAATATCAGATTGTTCCTCAATTTTTGCTTTAAAATCTTCTGATATTGATGCTCTAACACCATTATCACCATTCATATGTTTAGGAAAACCTAAAACGACATTTTTAACATTTTCTTTATTACATATATCAATAGTGTACTTAACTGCGCTATCGTAATCATCATCAGTAAATCTAAAAGTATCATAGCTTCTAGCTAAAAATCCAGTCTCATCAGAAATAGCAACACCAAGTGTTCTACTACCTAAATCTAATCCTATGTACTTCATTATGCTAAAAATTCCTCAACATGTAAAAGTGCTTCATCTAATTTATCAGGATTCTTACCACCTGCTTGAGCGATATCAGGTTTACCTCCACCGCCACCACCACAAATCTTAGTAGCTTCCTTTACAATATTTGAAGCATTATATGGTGCTTTAGCTGCACAAACAAATGTTACTTTGCTATCATCACTAGCTGCTAATAAAACAACATCAAGATTCTTATTATTTCTTAATGCAGTTGCCATATCCTTAAGTAAATTAGAATCTAATACATCACACTTAGCTATTAACTTATTATTCTTAATTTGACTATCAAATTTATCAAGGCTCTTTAAAGCATTTTGACTCTTCTTTTGAGTATATGCTTTTTCTAGTTCCTTCATTTCGTTTTGACACTTAGCTACTTCCTTACGTAATGCAAGAATATATCTATAACCATTAACATCAATATTGCGTTTAATATATCCAAATGATAATTCGATACCTTCTAATTTTGCATTTTTTACTAATTCATTAGCCTTTTCAATAATTGTATCAATTGTTGAATCTAAATTCTTAGTATATTCTTTTACATTTTCCATGGCATTGTTTGATGTAAATGCTAAACATCTAAATGTACCAGAACCAATTGATTCAATAGATGCAATATAGAATTTTTCTACTTCACATGTGTTAGAAACATGTGTACCAGCACAGAATTCTTTAGAAATCTTCATATCTACAACTCTAACCATCGCACCATACTTTTCACCAAATAGTGCCATAGCTCCAAGTTTCTTTGCTTCTTCAATAGGTAAAACCTTTGTTTCAACAGTATATGACTTACTAATATATTCATTAACTAAATCTTCAACCTTAATAATTTCATCATCAGTTAAATTTTGATAATTATTAAAATCAAATCTACAATATTCACTAGATACCTGGCTACCTTGTTGATGAACATGGTTTCCTAATACATTTTGTAATGCAGCCTGTAAAAGGTGAGCACTTGAGTGATTCTTTCTAGTTAAATCACGTTTATTCTTATCTACTACAGCCCATACAATATCTCCAACCTTAAATGGATTAGATTCTAATACATGTAAATGTTGACCATTTGGCATTTTAACTACATCTAAAACCTTTATATCATCAATAGTACCACTATCAGATAACTGACCACCACTAAATGCATAAAATGGTGTTTCATCTAATACTACTGCATTATCAAATATAGCAATTACTTTACTTCTTTGATTAGTTGTTTCATATCCAGAGAATCTTGATTCTTCTTTAAAATTAAGGAATTCTTCATTTTGACCAGCCATAGAATTATCATTTGCTCTAGCTGATCTTGCACGATTCTTTTGTTCCTCTAAATATTTCTTAAATGCTTTTTCATCAACAGTTTTACCCTTTTCTTCAACATATTCTTTAGTTAATTCAATAGGGAAACCATATGTATCATATAGTAAGAATGCATCCTCACCACTTATAACATTACCAGATTCATTACAAATTACTTCTAAACGCTTCTCTCCAGATGATAAAGTTGCTAAGAACTTCTCCTCTTCTGATGAAATAATTTGCTTAACGATATCCTTCTTTTCATGTAAGTATGGATAGAATGGATCCATAATATCAACAACAACATCAACAAGTTCTGCCATAAATGGTTTATTAATACCTAAACTCTTTGCATATTTTGATGCTCTTCTTAATACTCTTCTTAATACGTAGCCTCTACCTTCATTAGATAACATTGCACCATCAGCTACAGCGAATGTAACTGTTCTAACATGGTCAGCTATTACCTTAAATGCCATTTGACCATTATATTTAACACCTGAAATTTCTTCAGTTTTCTTTATAATTGGCATAAATAAGTCAGTATCATAATTTGTGTCAGCGCCTTGCATTACACAACATAATCTTTCAAGACCACAACCAGTATCGATATTCTTAGAAGGTAGTTCCTTATAATCCTTACGAGCTACGCCTTCTTTAGAATTAAATTGAGAGAATACAATATTCCAAATCTCAATAAATCTATCATTTTCGATATCATTCTCTAATAATTCCTTACCACGCTTATCGTATTTTTCTCCTCTATCATAGAACATTTCTGTATCAGGTCCACAAGGTCCTTCACCAATTTCCCAGAAATTGCCATCAAGTGGAATTAAATGATCCTCTGCGATACCATTTTTCATCCAATATTTTTTGGCATCCAAATCCTCTGTATAATAAGTGATATAAATTTTATTCTTATCAAATCCAAACCACTTTTCATCAAATAATAATTCAACAGCGAATTCGATAGCTTCCTTCTTAAAATAATCACCAATTGAGAAATTACCTAACATTTCAAAGAATGTATGATGTCTTGCTGTTTTACCAACATTTTCAATATCATTTGTTCTAATACATTTTTGAGCATTAGTGATTCTTGGATTTTCAGGTCTCATAGAGCCATCAAAATATTTTTTAAGTGGTGTAACTCCCGCATTTGTCCATAATAATGTTGGATCATTTACAGGTACAAGTGATGCACTTGGTTCAACCTGATGTCCTTTTGACTTAAAGAAGTCTAACCACATTTGTCTAATTTCATATGATTTCATAAATTTCATATAACTACCTCCGAAGCCTTTAGGCTTACACTTTTAATATTTTATCAAAATATGTACTTAATATCAACATAAATAATACATAAGTATTATTACCTATCTTTTCTCAAAAACAAAATTATCTAAAATTAATAAAAAAATATGTTATTAATAAATTGGTGAATGTTATGACATATAAAGAATTTTCAAAAATAATTAAAATAAAAAGAATAAAATATGGATATCTACAGCGTGATATCGCAAAGAAATTATACATCTCAATATCTAAATACTGTAAAATAGAAAATGGCTCAACTGAGCCATCTTTTCAAGAATTATTAACAATATGTAAACTATTAAAAATCAGTCTTGATAACATTATAAAATTCGATGAATTAAATAAATATTACAATATAGATTAATCCATAAATGTATATGGTGTAATACCTTCCATATCATACTCACCCAATGTATCAAATGGTATCTCTGGGTCTAATATTTTTTCACCTATATTAGCCTTAATATTACTATTATTTATCCTATAGGATAATGTTGTTTGTCTTTCTAAATCAATACGTAATATCGCATCATCAAGGCTCTTTAAATCACCCAAAATGATTATTTTCTTCTTAGCCCTTGTGATTGCTGTATAGATTAATTTACGTTTTAACATGATATTATAGCTAGGTAAAATAGGTAATATTACATTTTCAAATTCAGATCCTTGAGACTTATGTATACTCATTGCATATGCTAATGATAAATTATCTAATTCGCTTGCTTTATACATAACTATTTTCTCATCAAAATTAATTAATAATACATCCTTATCATCATTTTTTGTAATCCCTTTTACAACACCAATATCTCCATTCATAATATCTAAAATATTATCATTCTTAAGCTGTAAAACTTTATCATTTACCTTAAAAAATTTATTATCTCTTATAATACTATCAGTATTATCATTATATCTTTCTTGGATTTTTTTATTTACTTCATCAATACCTGCTATACCAGCATACATCGGTATTAAAATTTGAATACCACTTAATAAATCTCCACCATTTTTTATATAATTATCCAATATTCTAAATAACCAATCAACTAATCCTTTTCCATCACAAGGATAGAAAAATACTTCTTTTTTCTTGTTGAAAATATTATAATCAATCTTTTGTGCCAAAACCATTGATGATAATGTAATGATATCAGAATCCTTTGCTTGACGCATTATCTGATTTAATCTTGTGACCTTAAAAATATTACTATTAATTAAATCATATAACACATTACCAGGACCAACTGAAGGTAATTGATTACTATCACCTACTAAAATAATTTGACATGAATTTAAAATAGCCTTTAAAAAATTATTTAATAATAATAAATCAATCATACTACTTTCATCAACAATAATTAATTTATAAGGAAGTGGTGCTAATTCATCATGCATAAATTCACCATCAGGTGTATATCCTAGCGCTTTATGAATAGTAGATGCCTTGTATCCTGTTGCCTGTACCATTCTTTTAGCTGCTCTTCCTGTTGGGGCAACCATCAATACCTTAGATTCAAAACCAGAATCAGATAAAGATAAATTATTCAATTTTGCATAAGTATAAATAATTCCCTTTAAAATAGTAGATTTTCCTGTACCAGGACCACCAGTAATAATAGAAAGCTTATTTAATAATGAATTAATAATAGCTTCCTTTTGAAGTGGAGTATAAATTAATTCAAGCTTATTCTCAACATAATCTAACGCTTCTATTATTTTTTCTCTACTAAAATAACTTATTTTAGATTCACTTATTTTAACAAACTTATCAGCTATTTTTATTTCTGCATTATATAAATAACTAATATAAATTCTATCTTCCTCCATAATAAGCTTATTTTCCCCAATAAGCTTATTAATAGAATCGATATAAACATCATCAGATAAATCCACATTATTTAATATCTTCTTAACAGAATTAACAAGCTGCATTTTTAATAAAAATGTGTGACCATAATCATTACATACAGCATTCATAGTATAAATTAAAGCTGCCTTTATTCTTCTTTCATCATCTAGCTTAAAGCCTAAAGACATTGCTAAATTATCGCATTTTTTAAAGCCAAATCCTTCTACATCATATATTAATGTATAAGGATTTTCTTCAACTCTATTAACAGATTCTAACCCATATATATCATAAATTCTTTCAACCATTTTATGAGTTAAACCAAATGAAAACAATCTTATAAAAACCTCTTCAGTTTGAATATTATTTTTTAGTGATTCATATATAATATCTTTTTTAGTGCTATTTAAACCTTTAACTTCATCCAATACATCTTTATTTTCAATAATCTTACTTAATGCATTTAATCCTAATTTATCAACTATATTAGTTGCGAGTCTTACTCCTATTCCATAAAATCTATCACTAGATAAATAAGCAATAAGGCCATCCCTTGTAAAATTATCAGTTCTTTGATATGACTCTACTTGAAATTGCTCCCCATATTTAGTTTCTTTCATAAAGCCAAAAAACTGATAGAATAATCCTTCGTCTAAATGTGGAAAATTACCAACAATAACGACACTTCCATCAGTAGTTTCAATCTCACATACCTTATATAGTGAGTCTTTACTTTCAAATATGTAATTTATAATTTGACCAGTTAAAGACTTAATATCTTCCATTAATACATTCTCTTTTCGCTATTATAATATACATCATCTATAATTCCACCACCAAGGCAAATCTCACCATCATAAAAAACAACAGCCTGTCCTGGTGTTACTGCTCTAACATCCTTATAAAATACTTGTATCTTATCCTCTCCAACATACTTAAATGTTACAGGATTATCTGCCTGACGATATCTAAATTTAGCAGTATATTCTTTTCCTTCAATTGGTTTATCACAAATCCAATTTATGCTTGATGCAAAACAGTTATTAGATAAAAGATAAATACTATCATGGCCTTGTCCAACAATAAGCTCATTTTTCTCTAAATTTTTACCACAAACAAACCAAGCAGCGTTCTCAAAGTCATGATTACCACCGATTCCAAGACCTTTTCTTTGACCGATAGTATAATACATTAAACCATCGTGACGTCCTATAACAACACCACTTGTTGTTACAATATTACCAGGCTGTGCTGGTAAATAATTTTGTAAAAATTTCTTAAAATTTCTCTCACCAATAAAACAAATTCCAGTACTATCTTTTTTATCTGCAGTATATAAATTAGCATCACTTGCTATTTTTCTTACCTCAGGCTTAGTTAAATGACCAATAGGAAATAAACTACGTCTTAATTGAGCTTGACTTATTTGTGATAAAAAATAAGTTTGATCCTTATTATTATCAACACCTCTTAATAAATAGCTTTTAGTCTCTTCATGACGTACTCTTGCATAATGTCCCATCGCAATATAATCAGCACCTAATTTATCCGCTTCCTTTAAGAATGCATCAAATTTAATATATTTATTACACATTACATCAGGATTAGGTGTTCTATTCTTCTTATATTCAGTTAAAAAATAATTGAAAACAGTATTCCAATATTCTTCAATAAAATCTACTCTATTTAATTTAATACCCAATTGGTTCGCAACCTTTTCCGCATCCTGATAATCCTTTTCCTGAGGACATACTTCATCATCTATATCTGGATTACCTAATACATCATTATTAGTCGCACTATCCCAATTTCTCATAAACATAGCTTCAACCTGGTATCCTTCATCCTTTAAAAGCTTTAAAGCAACAGATGAATCAACACCACCCGAAAGACCTAATATAACCTTCATAGAAACCCTCCTTTACTTTACCCACTTAATAGGCTCTACTCCATTCTTAACTAAAAATTCATTACATTTAGAAAATGGCTTTGAGCCAAAAAATCCACGATATGCAGATAGTGGAGATGGATGTGGTGACTCAATAATAAAATGCTTAGGATTATTAAGTAATGCCTTTTTCTTTTGACTAGGCGCACCCCATAATATAAACACAATAGGTCTATCCATCTTATTTATTTCTTTAATTACATTATCAGTAAATGTCATCCACCCATAATCTTTATGAGAAAATGCCATACCTTTCCTAACAGTCAAACATGTGTTTAATAATAAAACACCCTGTCTGGCTAAATATTCTAAATTACCATCCTGATTAACCTTTACATTTAAATCAAATTCCATTTCTTTATAAATATTTATAAGTGATGGTGGTAATTTATCACATAAAACACTAAATGCTAAACCATGTGCCTGATTAGGCTCATGATATGGATCTTGTCCTAAAATAACTACCTTTACATCATTATATTTAGTAAATTTAAATGCATTATATATTTCATTATATTTAGGATAACAAGTATATAATTCATATTCTTTTTCTACATTCTCATGTAAAGACAAATAATATTCCTTATTTCTTTCATTGTCAATAAAATCTTTCCATTCCATACTATCCCTCAATTAACTCTTTAGCATGTTCAAGTGCATAAAGTGATATCTTATCACCCGATAACATCTTAGCAATTTCTTCTATACGTTCATTACCACTTAAATCCTCAATCATAGTCTTAGTTCTATCATTTTCACTTTCTTTATATATATGCTTATGATATTTACCCATAGCTGCCACCTGAGGTAAATGTGTAATGCACAAAACCTGCATACTATTTGCTATTTTCTTCATCTTTATAGCAATTTTTTTAGCAGTAACTCCACTAACACCAGTATCTATTTCATCAAAAATCATTAAATCACTAACACTATTTTTTGAAAAATAACTCTTAAATGCTAACATTATTCTACTCATTTCACCACCAGAAGCCACCTTATATAAGCTCTTTAAAGGTTCACCCTTATTAAATGAAATCATAAAATCAACACTATCAACACCATTATCATTAAATATACTCTTATTTAAATAATTATCATATTTAACATCATTAAATAATACTTTAAAATTAGTATTCTCCAAATCTAATTCAGATGCTTCTAATACAATACCCTTTTCAATTTCTAAAGCTAATTTCTTTCTATATTCAGTCAATTTTATACTACTATCTTTAAGCTTATTATATAAATCCTCTAATTCCTTTTTAGTATTAGCTAATAATTCATCATAATTATTATTCATATCAAGCTCTAAATTAATCTCATCTAAATACTTAATTAATTCATCAACACTTTTTTTATATTTATCCTTAGCCTTATTAATTCTATTTAATTTATCAATAGAATTATTTAATTCATCCTCATCATAATCTAAAGAATCTATTTCTTTACTAATATCATCCTTAATATCAGTAGAAATATAATACATATCCATTAATTTCTCACTATATTCACTAAATTTGTTATCAAAAGATGATATATTAGCTAATTCCTTAGATGCTTCATATATTAAATCTATACCACCATTATCAGTAGATAATGCATTATAAGCACCTATAAGATTATTCTTTATCTTATCAAAATTAGAT
>JAFXXC010000023.1 GCA_017542485.1 Acholeplasmatales bacterium | reverse complement strand
TGTTGGATGATATTAATGTAGAAATATTAATATATACATATCCAAGTGCTAATATAAAGAATATAGATATAGAGAAATTTAATAATAATCATAAATTAAATATTATTAAACAAAATATAATACATTCAAGATTTATAATAATAGATGATGAAATATATCAAATATCAGAATCTATTAAAGATGTTGGTAAAAAGAGATTTGTGGCTATAAAAGTAGATTTTATTAAAGTTGATGATTTACTTAAAAATATGTAGTATTGAATATTAGAGATTATTGTGGTAATATATGTTCGTAACTAAATAGATTCCATAAAAGGGAGTAGAAACCTGTATACAGGATTATGTGTCGACATACCCAGTATTTATATACTCGTACATAAGTTAAATTTCGAGACTTTTACCATTAGGTAGGAGTCTTTTTATATTTTTTGGAGGTTTAAAAATGATTCCAGATTTTTATGTTGATTGGCATATGGCACCTAAATTATTAATATTAATAGTATTTATGGCTATTGGAGTTTTCTTTTTGGTAAAATTTTGTGATATATTTGTAGGTGCTTCATCATCTATTGCCAAAAAATTACATATAGCGCCTATGATAATAGGCTTAACAGTTGTAGCGATGGGAACATCTTGTCCTGAGCTTGCGGTATCAGTATCAGATTCTATTAGTTGTTTGATAGATAATGGTAATGCGAATGTTGCGATTGGTAATGTAGTTGGTTCAAATATTTGTAATATTGTATTAGTGTTAGGATTATCGATTATATTTACACCAATAATTGTTAAGAAAAGTAGTTTAAAGAAAGAATTTCCAATTTTGTTAGTAGTATCTGCTTTATTAGTTGGATTTGTATTAATTGGTGGAGCGATTGCTGGTACTTATGAAATTACTAGATGGATGGGAATTATATTCATTGTTCTAATTTTTGCATATATTACTTTTTTAGTAATTGATGCAAAAAGAAATCCAGTAGAATCAGAAGAAGAAATAAAAGATATGAAGCTATGGAAAGCTATATTATTTGTTGTGATTGGTGCTTTAGGTATCGCAGCAGGTGGAGAATTTGTAGTATTTGGTGCTAAAGGATTAGCTGTTACAGGAGCAACGGCTATGGGATTAAATCATGATTTAGCTGAATCACTTGTTGGATTAACAATTGTCGCAGTAGGAACATCATTACCTGAATTAGTTACAAGTGTTATGGCTGCTAAAAAAGGCGAAAATGATATAGCATTAGGAAATGTAATTGGATCAAATATATTTAATATTTTATTTGTATTAGGTATTTCAGCTACAGTTAATCCACTTACAACAGGTAACGAAATTGTAGTAGATTTAATTGTGATGATGGGTATTACATTATTGCTATTTGGTTTTGCTTTAACAAAGAAGTTAGATAAGAAAATGGGTTTTGTTTTTATAGCAATTTATGTGATTTATTTGACATATTTAATATTAAGAACTGTTGGTGTAATACCACAAATGTAAAAAATAGAAAAGAAGAGTTTACAACTCTTCTTTATTTGTTTTAATTATGGTAAAATTCTTTTGAGGGATTATTATGGCAACAAAAAGACAAAAGAAAAAAGCAATTAAACAGGTAAAAAAAGTATCAAAATCACATCCAATATTAATTATTGTTTTATTGATAATTATTGCTGGATTAGTAGTAGCTGGTATACTTTTATATAGAAATGGTTATTTTGATAAATGGTTTAAGAAAGATAATCAGACACAATCTAATAGTGGAGATTTAAAAGAAGATGGAGTTGTAGAAAATATTGTATATGATAATTTTCAAATCCATTTTATGGAATTAGGAAATAAATATACTGGAGATTCTACATATATTAAGGCCGGAGATATAGATATTTTGATAGATGCTGGTTCAAGAGGTGAATCTGCAAAAACTATTAATGAATATGTTAAAAAGTATTGTACTGATGGAAAATTGGAATA
This sequence comes from Acholeplasmatales bacterium, assembly GCA_017542485.1. Lineage (GTDB taxonomy): Bacteria > Bacillota_I > Bacilli_A > Acholeplasmatales > Anaeroplasmataceae > Anaeroplasma. The sequence goes on along the minus strand of JAFXXC010000023.1, from coordinate 5,202 downwards.
TGTTATATCTACACATGCACATCAAGATCATATTGCTGGTTTTGCTGGAGTATCAGATTTAAAAGCAAAGAATTATAAAGGAAATGTTGTTGGTAAAACAGGAGTTTTATATTATTACGAAGTAGGAACACTTATTGATTTTGCGTATAGAGGTAAAAAATCAGAGGCAGTTGATAATAAGAATGCTAAATCAGCTGATTACGCAAGTAATAGTGAATACGGTAAATATTTAGCAGCTAGAGAGTATGCTATAGCAAATGGTACTACATATTATACCGCTAAAGAATTGTGGGACTCTAAAAACACTACATTAACATTAGCAGATGGTATAACAATGGATATTCTATATAATTATTTTTATTTTAATACATCAAACGATGAGAATAATTATTCAGTATGTACTATGTTTAATTATAATGATAAACATTTTATGTTAACAGGTGATTTAGAACTTGAGGGAGAAGAAAAATTAGCTGAGTATTATGATAATTCAACTCCTGCTAAGACATTACCACATTGTGATTTATTTAAAGCAGGACATCATGGTTCAAAAACATCATCTAATGAATGTTTATTATCAAAAATATCTCCAAATATTTGTTGTGTATGTTGTTGTGCTGGGGCTACTGAATATACAGCAGATTATAGTACTCAATTTCCAACTCAAGATTTTATTAATAGAATAGCTAAATATACAGATAGAGTGTATGTAACATCAGTATTTAATGAAGAAACATTAACAAATGAGTCATTAAATGGTAATATAATAGTATCTTTTAATGGAACTAATCTTGGTTTAAGTGCTACAAATAATTTGACTAAATTAAAAGATTCTTCTTGGTTTAACGCAGATATTTATATTGATTCATCTAAAAATAATGTATCCGGAAAGGGAAAAGAGGATTTCTTTACAAAAGATACACCAAATGTTACTAAGGTAAAAAGAAGAATTTGGCCAACAAAAGGAGCTAGTTAGGAGGTCTATATGGAATATATATTAAACAAAATAAAAGACTATAACAAGATAATAATATTTGGTCATGAAAGACCAGATGGGGATTGTATTGGAAGTCAATTTGGTCTTTATTATATTATTAAAGAAACATATCCAAATAAAGAAGTATATATTACTGGAGAAACAAGCGATTATGTATCTTTTATTGGTAAACCTATTCTAATTGATGATAGCTTATTTGCTAATTCATTAGGTATATGTGTTGATTGTGCCAATGGTGATAGATTATCTGATCAAAGATACAAAAATTGTGATTATACTATTAAAATTGACCATCACCCTAATGTTGATAGTTTTTGTGATTATGAATATGTAGATACTAAGTCTCCAGCTTGTGCACAAATATTGACAGAGTTTTATTTAAATTTTAAAGATGAGTTAAAAATGAATACAAAAGCAGCTGAAGCTTTATATGTGGGTATTTTGACAGATACAGGAAGATTTAAGTATGATAGTACAACATCAAAAACACATAGAATGGCAGCAGAATTACTAGATTTTGGTGTTAATATTGGAAAAATAGATAATGAGTTAAGCGTAGAAACAATTGAGTCATTAAAGCTAAGAGGATATTGCTTAAATACATTTAAGGTTACTGAGCATGGATTTGCATATTTAATTATGACAAGAGATGTTATTGAAAAATTTGGTGTATCTGATGAGGCTGCAGCAAACCAAGTAACTGCAATATCTACTATAGAGGGTTGTCCTATGTGGGCAATGTTTATTGAATATCCTGATCAAATAAGAATAAGATTAAGATCAAGAGGGCCTGTAGTTAATATTTTAGCTGAGGAATATAGTGGTGGAGGTCACCCTAAGGCAAGTGGTGCTAAATTACCATCTTGGGATAAATTAGATGAGTTTTTAGATAAAGCAGATAAATTAGTCTTAGAATATAAAAAATCAATATAAAAAAGAAAATTGGTTGAAACCGCAATGGAATCAACCAATTTTTTGTATATTTTGCACATAAAATTTATTAAAAAATCACTATGTTTTATAGTTGTAAAATTAACTATTGAAAATTATGTTTGAAGAAAAATAAGAAAGCACTTGAAATTTAAACCATAATTTAGTAAAATAATTGAGGACTTTTTAAGAAGGCCTAATATTTAGGAATATAGCCAAGCGGTAAGGCAAGGGACTTTGACTCCCTCACGCGCTGGTTCGAATCCAGCTATTCCTGCCAGTCTGATAATTTAAGCACTCTGTCGCAAGACAAGCCTGTTTAGCATAAATGTTACATAAAAAGTAGCGAAAGATAGAGACCTAGCAATAGGTCTTTTTCTTTCTATTATTTATATTGAGTTGTTGTAAAAAGAGTACATTAGTAATATAATTTCATTGAATAAATATTCAACGAAATGAGGATTTGTTATGACTCGCAAAGAACAAAAGGAACAAAGAAGAATAGATATTTTATACAAAGGATTAGAATTATTTGTTAAAAGAGGCTATAAAAACACTAAAATAACTGATATTGCAGATGAATTGAATATTAGCGTTGGTTTATTATTTCATTATTATAAATCTAAAGAAGAATTATATTATGAATTGGTAAAATTAGGAGTAGAAGGAACTGATAAGCCTATTCAAAAAGAAATGGGCTCACCATTAGATTACTTTAAATCGTTTATAAATGATATATTTAATGCAATAAAAAATGATATTAATGTCGCTAGAATGTTTGTTTTAATGCCTGAAGCACAAAAGATAGGTACACCAGATATTGTTAGAGAATTAGCATTAAAAGTAAATATAATAGAATCTTTTGTTCCTATTATTATAAAAGGACAAGAAAACAAAACAATTAAAGAAGGTAATCCATTAGTATTATCAAATGCATTCTTTAGAAGTATGTTTGGCGTTTGTCAGGGCTATGCATTAGATCAAAGCATAGAATTGCCTGATGTTAATTGCATGTTAGATATTATTAGGAGATATTAATTATGAAATCTAAATTAGCATTATTATTACCAATTAGATGTTTATTATTTATTTCTATTTTCTTATCTATAATGGGAATATCAAATAAAGATTTATCTAATTTAACATATTTATGGAGTATTATCGCAACGATAGTTAACATATTTTTAATAATATTATTAGTTTTATTGACACGAATTAAACATTCTTCATATTTAGAATTAATAAATTATAAAAAAGGTGAAACTAAAATAAAAGATGTAATTATAGTATCAATAATAGTTATATTACTTGGAATGGGTGGTATGTATTTATCAGGATTAATTTTTTATCAGAAGTTCCCATATTTAGCACCTGATATGGTTTCGCCAATCCCTTTATGGACTGCTATAATAAATATACCATTATTACCTATTACTACAGCACTTGCAGAAGATGGATTATATTTAGGTTGTGGTGTTAATCAGATAAATAATAGATACTTAAAAATAATAATTCCTGGTTTTTTCTTTGCATTACAGCATTCTTTTATTCCTTTGTTATTAGATATAAAATTTATTGGATATAGATTCTTGTCATTTTTACCATTAACATTATTACTTGCATATATTTATGATAAAAAGAAGAATCCATTACCAATTATGATAGCCCATGCAATAATAGATTTATTTACAGTTATATCTATATTGATTTTTTCTATTAATCCTGAATGGTATAGTCAATTGGTTTAATTTCCTAGACCTAGCAATAGGTCTTTTTCTTTTTATGAGGATACATTTCCCATACCCTTTGGGAATTAATCAATAGTTAATCAATAAGATTTTATTAAAAGTTAATCATAATAAAGATTCCGTTCACTCTATAAAAATTGCAATAAAAGGATATATGTAATATAATTGAACAATTTTTATTTTATTAAAATGAATATTATTATATAATGTTTTCGAGGAATAAAGATGATGAAAATTTTAAAGAAAACATTATTAGTTTTAGTTTTATGTTCTTTATCATTATTAGCAATCTCATGTAATGATAAGAAAGACATATCTGAAAGAAGAGAAATAACTATAACAGAGCATGTCAATTCTAAATATGTACAGCCAGAGGATTTGAGCTTTATGTATAACAAAACTGGCAATAATGAATATTTAGATATTGCATATATTGGTCCTAATAGTCAAGAAATTAATATTGCTCCAGAATATGGTGGAATTAAAGTATTAGGCTATATTGATGATAATGCCTATCCACCTTCAAATTATGTAACTAAAAAACTAATTTTACCAGATACAATTGAGAATATTGATGGTTATATGTGTAATAGATTTCTAGCTTTAGAAGAATTAGTTTTACCAAAAAATTTGAAATACATTGGTCCATATACTTTAAGAATAGGTACTATAAAGAGTATTAGCATATCATTAGAAAATGAATATTATAAGGTATTAAATAATAAATTAATTGATATAAAAAATAATAGATTAATTAAAGCTTTTAATATAAATGATGAAATTACTATCTCAGGATGTAAGCAAATAGGAGATATGGCTTTTTATAAAACAAATTTAAAATCAATAATATTTGATGAGGAAATAGAAGAAATTTCAGGTGATTCAATTTCTTATAATGATTCATTAGAATCAATTACATTACCATCAACATTAAAAAAATTTGTTGCATCTTATCTTTATCTTAGGTATCCTGACGATTATAAAAGTTATGGAATTTTTAACAATAATCCTAATCTTAAAGTAATTTATAATTATTCTGATATTGAATTAGATTTAAGTGATAAAGGCATTGAAGTTATTAAAATGAATAAATAATATAAAAAATGACATATTACAATAATTACATAAAAGTAGCAAGAGACCTAGCAATAGGTCTTTTTTCTTTTTAAGAAAGGAAAGTGATATTGTTGATTATGTATCACATTTGTGATACAATTATTTCAAGGTGATTAACTATTAATAATCAAGTATTAAATTATAAAATTTTTAATAAGTTAATTAAACCAAGAGTAAAAATCCTCAAATTAGTGATTTTTTAAAAATCTTTGAGGATGATAATTTTAAAAATAAATATCGCCGTATATTTATTTCACTAGTTTAGAATCAAAATCTTGATTATGTTTTTCAAGATAAAATATTGTATTGATTAATCTTCTAGCAACATGAGATAAGGCAACTCTATGATGTTTACCTTCATTTCTTTTCTTCCAATAGAAATCAGAAATTGATGGATTATGAACATAAAAT
>JAFXXC010000022.1 GCA_017542485.1 Acholeplasmatales bacterium | reverse complement strand
TTTACTGCATATAATTATCAAAGTCGTGGTCTTGAGTTTTTAAATTATACATCAGAGGTTGATGAGAATACTAATAAGAATATTGTTATTAGTGGTGCTGTAGTTAGCCTTGCAACATCTATGTATAATCACTCAAGTGAATCGCTATTTACTAAAGAATACAGGGCTGATTATGATTCAATTCAAAATCTATTTGCCTTAGGTAATGATGCTGATAACCTATTTGCTTTATCAAATAATTATTTACAGGATGACGTTACTGTTGCGAATGTAAATGATTCATATAATCTTAAAATAAAGGTTATGAATAAAGTTAACCCTGCTAATGAAACAAGAAGGGTTATGGGTGTAATACGTGATTATCTTCTTGAAAGAAAGCAAATGTATATTGATAGAAGAAACGATGATAGTACAGATATAGAGCTTGAAGAAAGCATTAGTCCTGCACAAATGCTTGTTGCTGGAAAGCTATATTTGAATGATTTCATTTATAAGAATAACATTAATCTACTTAGCTTAGATAAAAAGCAGCGAGATGAAGTAATGTCTTTCTTAAATGATCCCGTTAGAGCATTTGTAAATAAATACGATGGTGAAGAGAATCTATTAAGAACTAATTCTCAAGGAAAGATGCTAGAAACATATGGACAAATCGACGATGAATTTAAAAATGATTTTGGTAGGCTTTATAAAAAAACAGGCGATAATTTTGTAAAAGCATTTGATGATTTAAATACTCAAATGAAGGGTAGAAATACTGGAAAGAGTATAGCTGAAATTATAGAAGCTAATAAGGGCGGATACTTTGAACAAAAATTTGATTCATCATCTAAGGAATATAAAGCTTTAATAGCTTCAGTTGAGGCAGCAACTGACCCAGAAAGTATTACTTATGGTGATTTAAGTGGTGCAAAAGTATATGCCCAAAAATATGTTGATCATAAGCTTCCACAAGGAGCTAATTTCGACAAATTAAGTGAAAACGAAAAGCGTAGAGTTGAATTCTGCCATACAATTATAGGCGCGACTCTACAAATGGAATTAAACCAAAAGATGGTTGATTCAAATATTAAAATTGCTCCAGATAATGAACAATTCCAACAAAAACTAAAAACTGATGTTGATTCAGGTGTTGAGATTGAGAACAATATCGAAGTAAGTAACGAAATTGTAAACGAAAATAACATAATAGCACATAACGCATAAAACAAAACACAATATAGGATACCACTTTTTGGTATCCTCCTTTTTTTTCTTATATCTGACCTACTGTTGCACCTTTGTGGCATAGAATATGTTATTATATTAATAAGTAAGGCAAAATCGTTATTATTTATATAAATTTAATATTATTTTAGGAGGTATCACTATGCGTAAGGAACAATTAGCCAATATTATTAGTTATTTAGAATCTATTAAGGAAAAAGATGGCGATTATAAGAAATATATTGAATCTTTAGATTTACTTGCATCAAGATTACTTTCATACTACACTCCAAATATTCAAGGTAAATATATGGATATTACAAAGGAAGAATATGATGAGCTTGATAATTTATTTAAGGATGCAATTCAAAAATCAGAATTCTTCAAATCAACAAAATTCGCGGATGAAAAGAATGAGATTGCAAGAGATGTAAAAAATAATATAAATGAAAAGCTACATAAGGAATTCTTAACTGATTTTTATGCTGACTTTAAGCAGGTTGATATCAATAGTGGTAAATCATTCTATGAGGAGATGCAAAAGAATAAAAAGGTTGTAGTTCAGGTAGAAAACGAGCCTATCATTGATAATCAACCAGTTGAGGAAGTAAAAGAAGAGAAAAAAGAAGAAAAAAATGAAGAAGCTAAAGAGGATAATGGTAGAAGCGTAGGAGATATAAGCGCAAGTAATATTTATATGGATGGCTTATTCCAAAAGGATAGGATGACTGTAACATATCAAAATGAAAAAATAAGTGGTACATTCATTTATAAAACTAATTATGATCCTGATAAGCAAATCGATGATTTACTTAGAGAATATAAGAATAAATATCCTGAATATGCAGAATATTTCTCATCACTAAAGGATATTGAAAAGCTTAATGAGCTAGCTTCTATTAAGAATAGTGAAATTCTTGATGATAGTGATAATATCAATAATTTCCTAGCTGGAAAGAATTTAAAGCTAGCAGAATTTGCTAATTTTAATAAATTAGTTAATAATCCTAATTTCATAAATGCGAATGCTGATTTTATATTAAAGCTAAGACCAGTATTAAAGGAAGTAAATGATTATAGTGTAGAATTAAAGGCTACTGCAGAAACTAATTTGGATAGACGTAATGTCGCAGTTACTGGCCTTGCAAATATGTTAGATGAGAAAAAGGTAATACCTAATGCTAGAGCTGTAGCAATAGAAAAGGATGATGGCGAGCATAAGTATTATATTGAAGGAACATTCATTGAGGATCCTAAGGGTAAAACAATTGATGAATTTAAATTAGATGATAAGGTTCATACTCTTGGTATAGATGCTTGGAATACAGTAGAGGCTAAAAAGGCCATTGCCAATTTACAAGTGATTGATTATATTTGTGGAAGAAAAAGAGATATAAATAATATCAAATTTGAATTTGATCCTAAAACAAATAAGCTTGTTGGAGTACAGGGTATTAATAATGAGAAGAGCTTCTTTGCACCTAATCCAAAGCCTATAATTATAGGAGAAGAGGATTATTCTGATATTGAAAATATTAAGGTTATTGATTCAGAAATGGCTACAAAGATTTCCGCAATTGAAGAACCTGAATTTAAAGCACTTATGGTTCAATATGGCTTAAGTGAGACTGAGGTTGAAGAAGCTTGGAATAGATTATATGATTTAAAGAGAGTAATAAGCGATCCAAAAATTTTAGACGAAAAGGATGATCCTAATATATTATTTAAGGAAGAAAAGTTTATCATCGTAAATGGAGATGATGCTTGGAATAATTTAAGTCTCAATGAATTAAAGGCAAAGGATAATATCTTTAATAAGGTAATTGAGGCACAGAATAAGCTTGTTAGTGCAGCAAAGGCTGATAAGTCTCTTGATGAGAATTATAAGATATTAAAGCATACTTATGATAAAAAGCTAATTGAGGGAGATTTATTCTTAGAAGAAGCTAGAAAGCATGCACCTTTATTTGGTACATCAAGACGTTATAGCAATATCCTAAAGGGACTAGCTGAATATAATAATGCTCAGACACCAGAGGAAAAGGCTTCTAAACTAGATAATTTACAATCATTAGTTGATTTATATGAGGCTGATAAGATTAAGGATGGTACTATTACTCAAAATGGTAATCTGATTAAGAATTTAAGTGGTAAGGATTTGGGTAGAGTTAATGTTGTACTTAAGCTAAATGAGTTTATAGGTAATGTAAGACAGCTTGGTAACGAGGTTGAGGATGCTAATAATAAAAAGGATGATGACTTTAAGAGAGTTGACGAGTTTAATTCAACATATCGCCTAGGTAAATATAAGAATTACGCTAAGGTATATACAAATGAAAAGGGTCAAATAAAGATTAACGCTAATATTCTTGAAAGAGAAAAACAAATTAATAATATTCTTACAGAAACTAATAAAAAGATGATTCTTGCAAATAATGGTGTTGATTTAGATAAATCTCCAGCACAAAAGGAAAAATATGAGGTTTATAAAAATTATATTGATTCAACAATTACTAATTGTAAGGAACAATTATTAAATGATTATCATCATGGTGCTATTCCAAAGGAATATTTTGAATATAAGATGAATAAATATGATAATAAAATATTTGATTTTGAGGAAGAAGAGAATAAGTTTGCTTATGAAAATCCGGAATCAGAAATATTTAAAAATAGCTTCCAGGAAGAAATTAATAATGCTTTAAAGAAAGATAACGTTGAAGAAGAAATGAAAGAACTTGAGGACTTCAGTAACAAGGTTGATCTTGAGATTAATGAAGAACAGATTGAAGCAAAATAATTAAACAAGGAGGTACCAGTATGGGTAAACTATATGAACTAGTTAAAAAAGAAATTGAAGAGATTGAAAAGCAAGCAACTCTCGAAAAATCAAATTTAATTAAAGCTAAGACCTTTAATAATGTTAATAGAGATAATAAAAACATGTTAATGTTAAATGGCTTAATTGAATTGATTAATATGAAGGCTCCAGAGCTTTTCGGTTCTAGAGAAGCATTTAAAGAATTCTTAAAGGATAATGATGAGCATTTCGCTAAGAAAGGTCCTTTTAAAGATGATTATGTAACATCAATTCCTACAGTATCTAAAGGCTATACACTTCATTACACAGGTGATATAAGTGATTATGAGACTGTTTTTGATAACTTAGAGGAAAAGCTAGGATCAAGCAAAATAAGCGAGATAATTGATGCATATGATAAAGAATCATTTATAAAGGTTCCTGAGCTTACTCATCCAATGGAACCATATGTAAATAACATCAAAAAAGATGTTGATACATTGTTTGTTGACGCGAACAATGAAACTAAAGAAGAATTAAAAGCTAATTTAGATTATGTTAATAGAATGATTGTTGAAAAACAAAAACGCGGTGAATTTGATACTGTAATCGATGATGTTAACTGTAGTAGAATCTATACAGCTAAAAATAACATAGAGGAATATGCAATTCAAAAAGGAATTGATTCTGATAAGCTTTTAAGTCTTCAAAGTGAAAATAATTATATTGATATGGAATGTAAAACTAATGAGGATGTTAAATTCACAAAAAGCTTTGCATTAAATAATCCTGAGAATAATATTACACCTGAATTTAAGGAGAAGCTATTAGATTTAGATAAATACATTACTGAACTTGGAATACCTTCTGTATTTATTACAGGTGAACAAGGAACGAAGGTATATGGCTTTTATGATTATTATACTAAATCAGAAGAAATCAGTAATTTAATTGGAACATATCAAGAAAAAACAAATGATGAGGATAAGAAGAAAATAATTAATGATATTTCAGTTAAAGCAGGTGAATTATCGTTAATTGAAAATAAATATGATGCTTTATTTAGTAAAATAGCACGTACATTTGATTTAGAGAAAATAAGCTTAAATGCTAATTTATATACTGGTAGAGAGGCATCATTTATTCCTGAGAACATTAAAACATTTAGACCTAATCTACAGGCTAAATGGGATAATGATAATTCACCATGGGGTGTAATATTAAGTGGATTCTGCCAGGTAAAGGGCGCGGCTGAAAAAGCTGGAATGACTTTAGATGAATATCTTGATAAACCAGTTGAGGCATTCCTAAAGATTTCGGATAATTATTCTAAGAATTTGTTTGATCAGGCATATTTACCTAGATCAGATGAGAATTCACTTGGTAAAAGACTTGCACATGCGTTTGTTATGGACCAAGACATTGGTCAGTTCTATCAAAATAATATTTCACTAGAAAGTAGAGCTATTGAATTCTTAAATGTAACTGAGGATTTTAATGATAATACTATCGGTAAGGTTATAAATAATAATATTGGTTATAATTATTTTAGACAATTTGACCGATCTCCAGATAAGATGTGGTTAAAGGGTGAAGAGCCAGATTATGATAGTATTAAAAATGTTTTCGCAATGGCTGAAAAAACAGATAGGTTATATGAGCTTTCTAACAATAATTATGATGTAAATATAAATATGGCATCTAGATATTCATATAAGGATGTTATCACTACTGAAATTCAAAATCATCCTAGTCTTGAAGAAAAGAATAAGGTATTATGTGCATTTAAGGATTACGTAATAGAAAGAAACGTAATGACGAATAATCCAATTGATTATGTTCAAGTTGCTAAGGGTAATTTAAAGGTTTATGTAGATGATATTGCTGTACTTGTCGCAGGAAAGAAATATTATGATGATTTCTTAATCATGAATAATAAAGACATTTATAGCTATAATAAAAATGATAGAAAAGAAATAGTTAATTTCTTAAAAGATCCTGTTGGTGCGTTTGCTAAAAAATATAAAAGAGAATATGATTTAGAAAATGATTATATCGATAGTTTAAAAGAGAATTATAAAGAAGAAAATGATAGAATTAATGGGGCGCCAAAGGTAGAATTATTTAGAAATGCATTCAATAAATTCAATACATATGAGGGCAACAGAGGTAAAAACTTTAATCAATTATTAAAGGATAACGCAGGTGGATGGCTTGAGTGGCTTGGTAGAACTACATCAAGACAGTACTTAGATTTAAAGGAAGCCTTCGAAGCTGCAAATGACCCACAGAGTGCAACATTTGGAGATTTTAAGAGCTCTAAATATTTTGCCCAAAAATATATTGAGCATAAGCTACCTGAAGGTGTAAGTTTTGAAAATCTAAAGCCAAATGAGAAGAGAAGAGTAGAATTCTGTAGATCAATTATAGCGGCTGTAGATGAAATAGAAAAGACAAATCCTGATTTAGAAAATCAGAATAATAATGCAATTGATAATAATATTATCGATGATAATTTCCATGAAGAGCTTAACAAGGATGTAAATATCAATAAAGAAAATATTAATGAAAATATTATTGATACAACATCAAATGCTAATGTTGAGAATAAAGAAATAGAGCATAATAGTTAATATTAAATTAGAATAATAGGTACACTTTTTTGGTGTACCTGTTTTCGTTTTATGAAATAAGATATGAGTTATGGAGTGTTGCACATTTGTTGCATAGGCCATGTTATAATTATGTCATATAAGTAAGGTGGTGAAATATTATGCCTAAGACGATTCAAGATTTTTTAAAAAATATTAATACTGAAAATAATGATTTGAAAAATCTAACAAATAGTATTCTAGGTACTATTTATGAATATGAAATGTATAAAGAATCTGTTAAAAATGTTAACACACCAAGTGAAGAAGTACCTGATTTTTCGGAGCTTTTATATGCTATAAAGGAAAAACTAATAAATATTGAGTCAACTGGTAATCTTGAGTTTACTTCTGATAATGATTCTAAATTTATAAAGAGTTTTATATTTAATCCGATTTCTACTATGACTAATGAAACAAAAAAAGTGGATGAACTTTGTGATAAATATATGAAGGAAAATCCAAATGCGAAGAATGAACTTAGTCAGGTTTCATTTAAGAATGGATTAATAAAGGAAGATTTACTTAACTATAAAACAAGCTATATGAATCTAGAAAAATCTAAAAAAGATTTATGGAAGGAAAAACAAAATTTAAAGTCTACATGGTTCATTAATTATTTTAATAATGGTAATAAAATGATATCAGAGAGCTTAGAAGAGAATAAGGGTGGATTGTTTGAACAGTTATTCCATACTACTTCAAAGGAATATAAAGATTTCGCAAGAAGATTAAGTATTATTGATAAAGAAGGACTTGAGAAGGGTGATTTATCAGGCTTAAGACAATCAACTTATAAATATTTAAATCATAAATTTAAGGATGGAAACTTCTTTTATTCGGGAAAGAATTATACATATATTGAAAGCCAAATTGAAAAAATGGATAAAACCTCACAGGGTAGAGTACGTTTATGTTTAAATGTTCTTAAATCTATAGATAATGCAGAAAAGGCTATAGAAGAAAAACTTAATCCTGATGAATTCACTCCAGATAATGATAATGTAGTAGATAACGAAATGTTAAAAGAGGTAACTACTATAGGTAGTATGGCAAACGATGTTTATAAGGAAGATAATACTATTGTTGATATAGAAGTACGTAATATAGTAAATAAATTAGATAATAGTAATTTTCAGAATGAAATTAAAAATGATGTAGATGATAATTTCATGAATTTAGGTAATGATGTTAACATCTATGATAACGAGAATAACGTATCTAAAGAATTAAATTAATAATTATTAGGAGATGAATTTATGCAAGAGAAATTAATAAATGAAGTAGATGAATTAGTATATATATCTATGGCTGATTTTTCAAGGAGAATCGATGAAATAAAGGATATGACTGAGAAAATTGTATTCGTATCTGAATATATATTAAGTCACAATAATAACGCGGATTGGTCACTTCCTGAGGCTATTAATATTGCAAAAATGAAAATTGCTGATGGTATAGTAGAATATAGAAAAATGGAACAGAGGGCTAAATTAGTAGAAATGTCTAAAGAAGACTTCCCAGAAGATGACATAAAAGATGTTGATTTAGACCAATATGGGAATGTTTTAAATAATAATGAATTAAACCGATTTATGAATAATCCAGCCTCATATATAAGAAAATATGGAGTTCAAAAGCTTGCGGATCTTTCTGAGAAGAACGAAGGTAAGCAATTTGATTATTATGAACAGCTTAAATATGATAATATTATGCGTAATATGGAAATTTTAAAGAATACTACAAATGTAGACTTAAATAATAATGATAAAAACCATGTCCATATTAAAGCTAGATTAGAAGCTAAATATGGTGGTCAAAAAGCCTTAAGAAAAGCTTATAATAATATAAAACCAGGATTCTTTTCAACTATATTTAATACAACATCAACTGAAGGAAAGAATCTTATTGCTGCATACAAAAATTTTAATAATAATAGTAATCCTGCATTTGGTCAAATAGAGCCACTTGAAAGAGCAGCGAATGCTTATTTAATTCATATATTCCCTAAATTTAAAGAAGGTTATCCTCTTCCAGATATCCATCTTGTAAATCAGCTATCTGGTACTCAAAAGAGTAGAACATTACTATGTATGAATATTCTTGATTCAATACGTAAAGAACGTAAAATTTATGAGGAAAATCAAATTGATAATAATGAAGAAAATGAATTTGGTATGGATAGTATGAGTGAAGATAACACAATTCAAAAGACAAATATTGAAAATCTTAATAATGATTTAGAAGAGTCATTTAGTGATGATAAATCACTAGAAAGTGATTCATCAAATAATATTATTGATGAACTAGAGCCGCACACTCGTTAATTAACGAGTTAGGCTCTTTTAATTTTCTCAAAAAACAAAAAAAAGATATGCAATTATATGCATATGTCATTAATTTTTCTCAAAATATATACTAAAGTATATAACTATATATTTTTACTATGCATATGTCATTAAATATGTTATAATATTAGTAGAGGTATTAACATTATGAAGCATGGTAGAGGTTATGTTTATGATTTATATTACCATATTGTTTGGTGTGTGAAATATAGACACAAAATATTAGTAGATAATATTAAAGATGATTTTATAGATATTATTACTAATATATGTATTAATAATAATTATGAGCTTGTTGAAATAAATACTGATTTAGATCATGTGCATTTATTAATTGGATTATCACCACAGGATTCTATTCCTGTAGTAATGAAAACATTAAAAGGTGTTTCAGCAAGGCTTTTAAACAGTAAACATAAAAATGAATTATCAAAAGTATTATATGGAGGACATATATGGAGTCCTTCATATTATATAGCTACTACAAGCGATAATATAATGGATAATATTAAAGAATATATTATAAATCAAGGAAATGAAGATATGAAGAAGGGATAATATGAGTGTTGTTAGCTACAATGTTGAAGTTATAAATAATACAAATAAATTAAGACATATAGTAGCTAATACATTAGCTTTATATAATTCTGCATTAAATTATGTATGTGATGTAGTGTTGAAGCATTATGATGAAATAAATGAATTAAATAATTTAGAAGGAAGAATGTATTTAGAACATTTAATACATAACACAAAGAATAATATTGCAAAATATGATTTTGATTCAATTTATTAT
>JAFXXC010000021.1 GCA_017542485.1 Acholeplasmatales bacterium | reverse complement strand
TTTAATTCAATAAACAGGAAATATATAATGGTTTTCGCTGGTATTACTCACGGAGTAATAAATATGTTTTACATGTTTACAAGTAATGGATATTTAATATTAGCTTTGAGAGGCTTTGCAGGAATTGGTCACATATGGCCTCCAATTTATACAGGTCTCTGGATAGGACAATTATCCATACAAAAATATGCCAAATTCTGGAAAAATTGTTCTTCAATATGCTCTCCCTTCGGGAGAGCCTCTGGGTTCTTCATAGATTTATTCGCCGGTGCTGAAAATGTAAGCATATTTTTTAATATAATTTTATTTAATAATTTTTAACATTAGTGGAGATATGGCTTTTTCTATAACGGTTTTGTCTTGTTCACTTGTGGTATGGTTTTCTTATTCATTCCTAATATATATTTCTCTTCTAAATTAGTGGCGGTGACTAACCAAGAAGGAAAAGAGGAAATCCGTCCTTCTAAAACTGAGGTTGAGTCTTCCATATTCAATGTAAGAACAAGTGATCCTCATGATAGAGACGTTAACGTATTCGAGAGAGATAAGAGTCTTTTAACTGATCCTTTCTATATGTTATTATTATGGGCACGATGCACTAATAACTTCCTTAGATCAGCACTCCAATTTTGGCTTGTGAAATACATCATTTCCTTAGGGTATACTAATAAACCATTAACTACTTTCGTTTTCGCTTATATGGTAACTTGCAATCCTTTAATAGGTAATTTAATAGGAGCTAAATTATCTCCCTTATTCGGTAGCTATTATAAAAAGAGCTCACTTTATTACGTCCTTATCTGGCAAATAGTTGCTTGCGCAGCCTTTACACCTGCGCCTTACTTCGAAGAATGGTGGAAATTCTGCATCTTTGCTTCCTTGTATCAAATAATCGGAATGGCCAATGTAAGTCCTATAGGAAATATCATGTCTACTAGTTTAAATAAAGAACAAAAGAAAAGAACTGCGGGAGTAATGGCTGTTTTTAATGTTATCATTGGAAGTGTTCCAGCACCTCCTATTTATGGACTTATTCTTGATAGATGGGGTGAATATAATAAACATGTTGCTATGATTGCTTATAAAAATTATTTGTATTTAACTGTGCCTATGATTATTATTGCTATTGTTATAAGAGAATTTAGATTCAAAAATAAAGGAGAACCTCTTATTGGGGAAAAGAAAGAAGATGCTGTGGAATATAAAGAACCTATGCAGGAATATGTCGATGACTTCAAGTTGAAGAAAACTGAACCTGAAACTAATAAGGGAACTGAAATGAAAGAAGTATAAATTTAGATTTTTGCTGATATTATTATAATATAATATTATTTAAAAAGGATATAATTTAATGAATCGTTATTTAATTATAATTAATAACATTTTTATACTACTTAATTTATTAATATCACGTCAAGTTACTTCTTTTGGAATAATTATTTTTGCAAGAATAAATAATTAAAACATTAATTTAAAATTAATTAATTATTTTTATATTTGTTTTAATTTTTATTAAT
>JAFXXC010000004.1 GCA_017542485.1 Acholeplasmatales bacterium | reverse complement strand
CATGAGGATTATGTTTCATATTAAATATTCTCATATATGGCTTCCAATATGAATCCATAAAATTTCTATATTTAAATGGTTCTCCTTTAATATTTTTAAAAAGTGTTTCATTATCATTTATACATTTATTATATTTATTCAAAATAATGTTAAATATTTCTGGATGTATTGGTATTTCTCTATTACTACAATCTGTCTTTGAATATTCTTCTTTTATAATAATAGATGTATTTATTAAACTAATTGAATCTTTTGTTAATGTTAATAATTCATTAATTCTCATACCTGAATATAATAATACTTTAACAATATCTCTCATTTCAGTATTTATATTATCGTTGAATATTATCTGTATTTCTTCTTTTGAAAAGGGTGTTCTAATAATTCTATTTGGATTTTTATTTAATGGGCTATGTTTTCCAATTACTATATTACCACTCACATCTTTATATACAATGTCTTCAGATAAAGCATATTTATACATACCATGAAATAAATTTATTATGACTTTAAGCATAGGTCTATTCTTACCTGATTTTTCAAGTGCATCATATAAATCTTCTTTTGTTATTTTTGAAAATCTAATATTATGCATAAATGCTACTGCTCTAAAGGCAGGTCTATAAGTATCTTCTGGATTTTTTGATATACCTCTATTCATTTTATCTTTTAGAAATTTATAATATACATCTTCAAATGTATATGCGTATTTACTTTTATCAATTAATTCTTTATTTTTAAATAATTCACTTCTTGCCTTTTCAGCTTCATATTTATATTGATAAAAACCTTTAACAAATTGATGTGGCTTACCATCTTTATATCCATATACTAAAACTGCATATTTCTTTTTTCTTCCATCATTATATTCTTTTATTGTTCCATAGCCATTGGGCTTTCTTTTTCTTATCATTTCCTTCTTTTCTCCATTTAATACTAAATATGTGTGATAACAATCAAGTGGCTTATGAGCCAAGTAATATTTACTCATTAATTTGTTAAAGTAATATCTTCTAAAATCATGATATTGTAATCTTCTTCCAAGATGATTATTAAATAGATATCCATTATTGGCATCGTAGTATTTTAAAACAATATTATAAGCTTTATCATTTAATGAAATAGTTCTAATAATAGCTCTACCGAATATAAATATAAATCTATTATCTAAATCAATATCACATGTTTTAATATCTAATGTATTGTAAATAGATATTCCCGTATTAATAATGAAATTAATAATATCAACAGCTTTATTACTATCATCAGAAATTAATAATAATTCATCATCTGTGAATATATTATATTTAGAATATCTTTTATTTATTCTTTTAAGCCTTATTCTTTTGCTTAAATCAATAGGCAATATTTTACTATTAACAAGTAATTTATATACTAGTGAAACAACTTGTTTCGCTTTCTTTCTATTTAATTTACTCGTTTGCTTATTTAGTGGGGTTTCTAACATTTCTAATGTAATATTGTTTACATCTATATTATGAAGAATCCTTAATTTTTTAAAACCAAAATTTAAGTCTCTTATATAATCTGATGTACATTTATGTTTCATTTCTAACACATATCTAAAAACATCCTTAAAAAGCAAAAAAGATTCACATTCATGAATCTTAAAAAATTTTATAGCTTCTTCTTTAGTTTTAAAATAGCCAAAGGATTTATGCCGTGGCATTAATAAACCATCTTCTAGTATAAACTTTCTAATTAAAAGCTCATATGGCGAACCTAACCCTTTATGTTTTTTAATAATCATTTCATTAATCATTTTATCTTCCTCCTTTTTATGATTATCAATATCTCAAATATCATAAAGGATGAAATAAAACTACTAAAAGATAAGACCACACTTTATTTTTGGATAAGTGTGGTGAAGTATTTTTACTTAATCTAATAAAATATTAATATATTAAAAAAAAAATGGTTTATTAAAGCTTTTTAGTTCTATAATTAAAACCAGCCTATGTATTTAATTCCTAAAATAAACAAGTATTTAAAATCATAAAATTATATTCAAAAAATCATGAGCACACCTTAATTCTAGAGAAGTGTGGTGACCACTAAAAATGTACACAATTATGGGAATAGTCTAAGATTTTGTTACAAAAATTAAAAATTTTTCATATGAATAAAATTTGCGATTTATGGCTTAACTAAGCCATTTTTTCTTATTTATTATTACACTTAGAAAGGGAAATTTTATGTACATAATTTAATGAAAATTTGTATTTTTTAGTAAAAAATGGCCCTTTTATAATGTACAAAAATATAATGATAAAATTACAAAAAAACGGCTTAGGTAAAAGAAAAAAGCGAGGTGAGAAGTCTCGCTTTTTCATAACAATTACACTTAAATCAAACAAATTCCTATCGCTTAGAGAATTGTGGTGCACGTCTAGCTTTCTTAAGACCATACTTCTTACGCTCTTTAGCACGTGGATCACGTGTTACTAAGCCAGCTGGTTTTAAGATTGCACGGTAATCTGGATTAACTTCCATTAATGCACGAGTAATACCTAAACGGATTGCTCCTGCTTGACCAGTAATACCACCGCCATATACGTTAACTAATACATCAAACTTTTCAGTATTTTCAGTTAACTCTAGTGGTTGTAAAACATCTAAACGGATAGCAGCTGAAGGAATATAATCTTCGAACTCTCTATCATTAATAGTGATTTTACCTTTACCTGGACGTAAATATACACGTGCAACAGAACTCTTACGACGTCCTGTACCTAAGTATTGTACTAACTTCTTTGCCATTCCAATATCCTCCCTATGCCTTTACTACAAATTCTACTGGCTTTTGTGCTGTATGAGGATGCTCAGCTCCTGCATAAACATAAAGCTGCTTTCTCATTTGGTCACCAAGCTTAGTGTGAGGTAACATACCGTAAATAGCTTCCTCTACCATTCTAGTAGGGTACTTAGTCATAACTTCCTTAGCAGTTAATGTTCTTAAACCACCAGTGTACTCTGAGTGCTTACGATATAATTTATCGTCCCACTTGTTACCAGTTAATTTGATTTTGTCAGCGTTGATAACGATAACGTTGTCTCCGCAATTTACATGTGGAGTATATGTTGGCTTATGCTTACCCTTAAGTAAAGTAGCTACTTGAGTAGCAAGTCTACCTAATGTTAAACCATTAGCATCAACAACATACCATGCGTGTTGTACTGTTTGATTGTTTGCCATGAATGTTTTCATGTTTAATCCTCCTAAAATATAAATAATAATTTAGGGCAATTTGTGGATAATTGCTTTTTAAAATGTACCGATTAACATTTTACTTTAAATGATTGTAAGAGTCAAGTGTTTTTTAAATTTATAAAAAGGTGCCGAAGCACCTTCATATATAATATTATTCTTTTCCGTCCCAGCAATATGTACAAAGTTTATTCTCGTCTATTTCACATGCCTTCTTTAAATCGTCAATTCTATTGAAGCCTAAAGTAGTGAATTTTAATTCTTTTCTTATCTCTTCTACCATATTTGCATATCTTTGACTATTTGGATCAGCATATTCACTCAATATTTCAGGAGAAATCTTTCCATCCTCTAATTTATTAATCATCCTTCTAGTAATTAATTCCATCTCTGAAGTACTTCTTGAGAAATTTAAATACTTACATCCAAATATAATAGGTGGGCAAGCAGAACGAATATGTACCTCTTTGGCACCACTATCATATAAGAACTCTGTAGTTTCTCTCATTTGAGTTCCTCTTACTATAGAATCATCTATCAATAATAAGCTCTTATTTTCAATTAAATCATGAACAGGAATAAGCTTCATTTTAGCAATTAAATTTCTCTTAGTTTGAATTGTTGGCATAAAGCTTCTTGGCCATGTAGGTGTATACTTAATAAATGGTCTTTGGAATGGAATACCAGACTGATTTGAATATCCTATTGCATGAGCAGTACCAGAATCAGGTACACCAGCAACACAATCAGGCTTTACATTATCACGCATTGCCATATACTTACCACAATTACATCTCATTCTTTCAACAGACAATCCTTCATAACTTGATGATGGATATCCGTAATAAACCCATAAGAATGTACAAATTCTCATTTTATCTCCAGGTGCTACTAATGTCTTAACGCCATCAGTTGTAACAATACAAATCTCACCAGGACCTAATTGCTTATAATCCTTGTATCCTAAATTTAAATAAGCAAATGACTCAAATGATGCACAATATCCAACCTTATTTTTACCAATTACTAAAGGTGTTCTTCCGTATTTATCTCTTGAACAATACATTCCTTTTTCATTTAGAATTAATATAGTAATAGATCCCTCTATTAATTCTTGTGCATATCTTAATCCATCTATAAGATTATCCTTTTGATTAATAATAGAAGCTACTAATTCTGTTTGATTAATATCTCCACCACTCATCTCTAAGAAATGTGAATGTCCATTATTAAACAAAAAATCTGTTAATTCCTTTATATTATTTACTTTTCCTACTGTAGTAATTGCATAATTGCCATGATGTGAACGAACGATTAATGGTTGTGGTTCAAAATCTGAAATACAACCAATACCCATATTTCCCTTCATACCACTTAAATCATGATCAAACTTTGTTCTAAATGGAGAATTTTCAATATTATGAATGGCTCTATTAAAACCATTTTCATTTAATACTACCATACCACCACGTCTAGTACCTAAATGTGAATGATAATCTACTCCAAAGAACAAATCAAATACACAATCTTCTTTTGATACAACTCCAAAAAATCCACCCATTGTTTTTTCCTCCGATAAAACACTAATATTCTATCATAAAAATATCTCATAGAAAATAAATATTTATAAAAAATAAAAATATGCGGGATAGCCCGCATATCATTATTGATTAATTATGAATATTTGTGTCCTTTACAACAACATCATGTGCTCCGCCTTCAACAATAGAAGTACTACTTACTAAAGTAAGCTTTGCCTTATCCTGTAACTCAGGAATAGATAAAGCACCACAGTTACACATTGTATGACGAATCTTTGATAATGTTACTGAAACAGTATCATGAAGTGGTCCAGCATATGGTACATATGAATCAACACCTTCAACAAATGATAATTTCTTTGCACCACCTAAATCATATCTTTGCCAGTTACGAGCTCTTGCAGAACCTTCACCCCAATATTCCTTCATATAATTACCATTTACTAATACCTTTTGAGTAGGTGATTCATCAAATCTTGCAAAATATCTACCTAACATACAGAAATCACAACCCATTGCTAAGGCAAGAGTAATATGATAATCATGAACAATACCACCATCAGAACAAATAGGAACATAAATTCCTGTTTCTTTATAATATTCATCACGAGCCTTTGCTACTTCAATAACAGCTGTAGCTTGTCCTCTACCAATACCCTTTGTTTCACGAGTAATACAAATTGATCCTCCACCGATACCAATCTTAACGAAATCAGCACCAGCTTCTGCTAAGAATCTAAATCCTTCTCTATCTACTACGTTTCCAGCACCAACTTTTACCTTATCTCCATACTTTGATCTAATCCAATCAATAGTATTCTTTTGCCAACAGCTAAATCCTTCACTTGAATCAATACATAATACATCAGCACCAGCTTCAACTAAAGCAGGAACTCTTTCCTCAAAATCTCTTGTATTAATACCAGCACCAACAATGTATCTCTTATTAACATCCAATAGTTCAAGTGGATTATCCTTATGTGATGAATAATCTTTTCTAAATACAAATGCTACTAAGCATCCATTTTTATCAACAATTGGTAAGCTATTAAGTTTATGCTCAAAAATAATATCATTAGCTTCTTTTAATGTAGTACCTTCAGGTGCTACAACCATTTTATTAAGTGGAGTCATAAACTCTTTAATTTTTAAAGTAGGCTCCATTCTAGAAACTCTATAATCTCTAGAAGAAACAATACCTAATAATTTACCTTGTGCAGTACCATCACTAGTTATTGCTACAGTAGAATGTCCAGTTTCTTCTTTTAAACGTAATACATCAGCCAATGTGTCTTCAGGTGATAAATTAGAATCACTAGTAACAAAACCAGCCTTATAATTTTTTACCTTTCTAACCATTTGAGCTTGATTCTCAATTGTTTGAGAACCGTAAATGAATGATACACCACCTTCTTTAGCTAATGCAATTGCCATTGTATCATTAGACACAGATTGCATAATTGCACTAATAAGTGGAATGTTCATAGTAATTGCAGGTGTTTCACCCTTTTTAAATTTTACAAGTGGTGTTTTCAAAGAAACATTACTTGGAATACAATTTTCATCAGAATAACCAGGAACCAATAAATACTCACTAAATGTGTGAGAAGGCTCATCATAATAAAATGCCATAACTTACCTCCAAATTTTTTAATTTTTACTATTGTATCACTTGCAAATTATATTTTCAATATAAATTTTATAAAAACATATTATTAAACTAAACACCAATTTTTATTGACAAAGAAAAACAAAGAATATTATAATAATACTGTTATTTACAGTAGGAGGTGTTACTGTGAAAATCGCATTCGATAACGACAAGTATTTAAAACTTCAATCAGAGAACATTTTAAAGAGAGTTTCTACATTTGATAACAAATTATATCTAGAATTTGGTGGAAAACTTTTTGATGATTATCATGCATCAAGAGTATTACCAGGATTCTTACCAGACACTAAACTTAAAATGCTTCTAACAATTAAAGACAATGTTGAAGTTGTAATAGCAATCAATTCACATGATATTCAAAAAAATAAAATAAGAAACGATTTGAATATAAACTACCAATCTGAGGTTCTACGTCTAATCGACGCTTTTAGAGCATCAGGATTATATGTTGGATCTGTATGTATAACACAATATGAAGCAGTTCCTCAAGTCGAAGCATTTAGAACAAAATTGAACAACTTAGGCATTAAGACATATCTTCATTATGAAATTAAAGGTTACCCACATGATGTTAATAAAATCATCAGTGAGGAAGGCTTTGGTAAAAATGAATATATTGAAACTCAAAGAAAAATTGTAGTAGTTACTGCTCCAGGTCCTGGTTCAGGAAAAATGGCAACATGTTTATCTCAGTTATATCATGAGAATAAACGTGGTATCAAAGCAGGTTATGCAAAATATGAAACATTCCCTATTTGGAATTTACCACTTAAGCATCCTGTTAATTTAGCATATGAAGCAGCAACAGCAGATTTAAATGATGTTAACATGGTTGATCCTTTCCATCTAGATGCATATAACACAATAACTGTTAACTATAATAGAGATGTAGAAATATTCCCAGTATTAAAATCTATGTTTGAGGCAATTTATGGTTCTTCTCCTTATAAGTCACCAACTGATATGGGTGTTAATATGGCTGGATTTGCTATATGTGATGATGAAGCAGCTAAAGAAGCTTCTAAAAATGAAATAATTCGTAGATATTTAAACTCATTAGTAGATTTAAGAAATGGAAAAATCAAACAAGATGCAGTTGATAAGATCGCCCTTCTTATGCGTCAACTTGAAGTATCAGTAGATGATAGACCTTGTGTTAAAGCAGCACTTGATAAGAGAGATAAGACTAATACTGTTTCAATGGCAATGGAATTGCCTGATGGAACAATAGTTGATGCAAAAACATCAGCCTTACTATCAGCACCAGCTGCACTACTTCTTAATGCATTAAAATCATTGGCTGGTATAAAAGATTCAATGATGTTAATATCAAAGTCACTCATTGAGCCAATAAGCGAAATGAAGATTAAAGACCTTGGAAACAAAAACCCAAGACTACACGCAGATGAAATATTAGTTGTATTAGCAATAAGTGCTCAAACAAATCCTCTTGCAGAAATGGCAATCAAGGAATTACCTAATCTTGCCTTCTGTCAAGCACATGCAACAGTAATATTACCTGAAGTAGATTTAGGTGTTTTCAAAAAATTAAAAATTGATGTAACAACAGAAGCTGAATTTTACGCAAAAAAATTATATAAATAATAAAAATAAAAATAAAAAACATCGAACTATTATCATTTTAGATAACATTCGATGTTTTTTTACTATTTACTTAATACAAGTTTGACATAGTTAATATCTAATCCAAGTAGCTTAGATATCATATCTATCGTAGCTCCATTACTATGCATTGTCTTGATATATTCAGTTCTTGTTTCTTCTTTGCCTTCAAGCATGCCTTCTTGTTTCTTTTCCTTAAGTAATTCATCTAATCCCTTACACATATTAACACTGTCATCTCCTTCTTTATAATTAATATTTGAATTCGTTAGTATATTTATACAATCTACTATCTCATTCTTTACTGTTTCGAAAT
>JAFXXC010000020.1 GCA_017542485.1 Acholeplasmatales bacterium | reverse complement strand
TATCTAGTGATAAAAAGTCTTTAGTAACATTAATCATAAGTAAACACCAATGATATTATAATGGAATATTACTAAAAGAAAAAGAGGCCATTAGGCCTCATAGGTGAAAAATAAATTTATTTAGTTTTCACTTTTGTTCTTTATTATTCAATCTTTCTTCAATATCTTTTTGTTGTTTTTCAATTTTTAATTTTTTTCTTTCTAATCTCTTTTCTTTTATTGATAATCTCTTAGGATCATTAATAAATTGATCTACAATACTATCATTATTTTTTAAAATCTTTTTATTAATTAACTCAATTAATCCAAAGAATAAAGGTAATGCAACAACGAAGAAAATACCCATAATTAAGAAATTAGTTTTATCATTAAATACTTCTTTAACAGGTTTTGAGTTCCAAGGTCTCATTAATTCCCTCATAAATTGACAATCAAAGAAAGTTTGACCTTTACTAGAATCATATCCAAACATTGATGGAGATGTAGGCATTCCTCCAACAAATGATGTTGGTAAAATAAATGCTAATGAAATAACTGTTAAAATTACTAATACAAACGCAAATACACGATATTTAGTAAATGGTAGACACATTGTAAATGCTACAACTAATCCAGCAATAGTTAAAAGAATAGAAATCATAGCTTTAACATTCATTTCATTTATCCACGGATTACCACCAAAGTAAGTTGGAATTGTATACATTATAATTGGGAGGACAATCGCAACCATCGCCAAGAAGCCAGCGGCTATTCCTTTAGAAGTGATTGTCTTAGCAAATGAACCCTTAATTGGTCTTCTACTACTTTCAAGTGACAAGACAAAGCCACCTGTACCAATTACAGCAGATTCAAGCATATATGCGTTTTCAATTGTATACCACATTTGGCCTTTCTTTAATGCGATTAAAGCAAAAGCTAATAATGCGATAGCAAATGATTTCATCAAGAATAAAATAGATGTTCTTTGAATATTACCAATAACTCTTCTTCCTTGACCAACAACTTCTCTTAAATGTGAAAAATCATTATCCATTAATACTACATCAGAAACTGATTTAGCAGCATCAGTTGCCTTAGCAAATGTAATTGATGAATCGGCTTTTCTTAATGCTAAAATATCATTAACACCATCACCAGTCATCGCAACCTTGTGCTTATTTGCTTGAAGTGCAGTAACAATAGCTTCCTTTTGTTCAGGTGATACTCTCGCAAAAATAGTATATTCTTCAACAAGGGCAGGAATATCTTCTAATTTGACACCCTCAAGTGAAATATATTTTTCAGCCCCAACAACACCACAAGTTTGAGCAATTTTACTAACTGTTAGAGGATTATCTCCTGATATTACTTTAACTGTAACGCCATTTTCTCTAAAGAATTGTAATGTTTCTTTTGCACTTTTTCTAATCTGATCTTCAATTACAAAGAATGATAATAATTGATCATTTAACTTAAATGCTAATACTCTCTTACCTTCTTTTGCTTTTTCCTCAACAAAATTTAATCTATCATCATCTTTATCAAGTAGATATTCAGGAGCGCCTAATAACAATCTATCACCATTTTTATAAATTAATCCTGAATACTTATTTTCACTTGAAAATGGTATTAATTCTTGAAATTCACAATCAGGATTTTCACCAAATTCATTATACAAAGCTTCTGCAGTTTGGTTTCTAGATCCACTTACACCAAGTAAATTTCTAATATTATCATAAATATCTTCTAAATGTGTAAATCTCTTTACTTCACAAACCTTCATAGTACCATCAGTTAATGTACCAGTCTTATCAAGACAAATAGTATCTACTCTACTTAAATTTTCCAAAGAATATAATTCCTGAATTAATGTATTATGTTTAGATAAAGACGCTATTGATAAAACTAATGTTACTGATGTAGTCAAAACTAATCCAGAAGGCATAACTCCAACAGCGAATGAACCTACAGTTATCATAATTCTTGCCCATGAAACAGGATTTGATACACTCATTGTCATTCCATCCCAAATTGCTGGATCATCGCCATGCATATTAATCTTATAAATTAATGTTGAAATAATAACAATTGTAATTACAACAAGGATAACAGAAAGGACCTTCATAATATTCATAATATTAGTCATAAGCTCAGACTTATGTCTTTCCATTCCTTTAACCTTTTGTGATAATCCAGATGCGAAAGTATCATCACCAACTTCAATAGTTCTAACCTTTCCTTCTCCTACAATTACTGCAGAACCAGAAAATATCTTATCACCAGGATATTTCTTAATATAATCAGACTCACCAGTTAAATTTGATTCATCCACTTGTAAATAACCATCAACTAAAACAAAATCAGCAGTAGCTTGTTCTCCAGCTTTTAATAAAACTATATCATCAATAACAATATCTTTAGCATTGATTAATTCTTCTTTTCCGTCTCTTATTACTCTAGATTTAGCTTCAGTTACTATCTTTAACCTATCTAATACTTTTTTACCATGAATTTCTTGGATTGTACCAATTGTTATATTCATTAATGCAGGAATCAAAAATCCAAACTTTGAAAATCCAAAATGTTGATCTACTACTGCACCATTTCCACTAGAATACAAATATAAAATAAATATTAAAAATGTAACTGCGATAATTATCAAAATAGTATTAAAAAATGTAAATACATTATGAAATACTATCTGAGGAATACTTCTTTCGTTTGTTTTACTAGTTTTATTATTATATCCCTTTTCAATTCTTTCACTAACTTGGCTATTATTTAAACCAGTTTCTAAGCTTGCTTCAACTCTCTCTATAGGAAGCTTTTCTTTTTTCTTAAAATCTCTCATAAAAAACTCCAATTACAAATAATAATTCTTATTTATCACAAATATTGATATACCAAGTGTGTTAATTAAACCACTTATCACAGTTGTAATAACTATAGCCACTTGATTACCACTACCAATAGTATGGAATGGATGATATACAATATTTACAACAACATTTTTATCTCCAATATAACCAAATATTCTACTCTCATTTGTATAAAAACCATCAATAATAGGAGTAACTATTTCATAATTATCTCCATATTTAAATGTATAGAAACTTGATTGATGTATTACACATCCTAATTCATCAAAATAATTAACAATAAGATTATATTCATTTAATGAATAATGTACATCAATTACTACATTATCAGTAATAATACCTTCAACAGTACTAATATCAGCACTATGACCTTGGATATTAGGTGTTATAACATTATATTCATCTAAATATTTATATTCTTCGTTATAAGTATTAATTAGATTATTCTCTTCATCATAATAATTTATAATTAAAGAATAATTATTTTTACAATAAATAACGTTTATCACTTTATCACAAGTTAATACACCATCAACTCTTTCACATTCTGTATTATATCCATAAATCTCAGGTGATAATATATCATAACGATATTCATATTCAAAACTATTAATATAAGGATCATATAATACATTACCATCATCATCTAAATAATTGATAGTAAGATTATAATAATTCTTGTCATATTCGATATCTAAATATGTATCTCCCTTAATTACTCCACTATATAAATTCTTTACAGGTGTGTAACCATACATATCATAAGGAATTATTTCATATACGTCATTATAATTGTATTTATATACTTCATCTTCATTAATCTTAATTCCATTATTTTTAAAACTTACATACAAATTATATTCGTTCTTACTATAAATTACTTTATAACTTTCATTATCTGTAATAGTGCCATTTATTACATTCTTATCAGGTGTATAACCTATAATTTCAGGTGATTCTATACCATATGAATCTCCATAATAATACACTTCACTATATTTATCAGCTAAAATATTGTTATCTTCATCTAAATATTCTATTTCTAACAAATAACTATTTTTAGAATAAATAACATCTATACTTATATTATCATTTATAGTACCACTTACATTATTCTTATTAGGTGTATAACCACATACTACTGGGCTATCTATACTATAATTATCACCATATTTATATATTTGTTCATACTTATCACATAAAATATTATTTAAATTATCTATATAATTAATTTCAAGCTTATATTCATTTTTAGAATAAATAACATCATATGTTGTATTCTTAACTATAGTACCACTAATAACATCTTTATCAGGAGTATAACCAATAATATTAGGTGATTCTATATTATAAATCGAATTAGGTGAATACTCATTAACATAAGCATCAGTTATTAGATTATTATCCTCATCTAAATAATTAATTGTTAATTTATATTTTAAATCTTCATTTGGATAATATATTACATTATAAACCTTTGTTCCATTGAAGGTACCACTAATTACATCTTTATCAGGTGTATACCCAAAAAGTGCAGGTGATTCAATATAATATTCATCACCATAATCATAATTTCCCACATATGAATTAGGAGCAACACCACCATCAGAGCATGAATAATTAACTCTAATGATCATAACATACCAAGCTTTTGAAACACTTGTTGTAAAAATATTAGCAAAAGTAAAAACAATGAATAATAATGATAATTTCAATAATCTTTTCTTACCCATACTATCATCTCCTAATATCTCAATTTAATTATATAATAGTTTTTGTCAAAAAAAAACCCTACTAAAATAAAAATCACCTCGAAAGGTGATTAACTATTCAAATATAAAATCATCATTAAAATATTTGTCATATTGTTTTTTATATTTTTTTGCTATAAATCTCTTTGTAAATTCAAAATCACAATTTCTTTTTTCATTATGACAATCTGATGAAATAAAATCCACTAAATTTTTTTTCATTAAATATTTTAATCTTTTATTATATATTTTTCTTTCAAAACTTTTTGAATTAACCTGAATTAACGCTCCATTTTTCTTTATCTCATCATAATCTTTTAAAGATAAATATGGATATCTTTCTATATGAGCAACTATTGGTAAATATCCATTGATTTTTAAATCATAGATAATACTAGATATATCAGTTTCAATGTCTGTAGAAAACTCTACCAATACATATTTTGTATTATTAATAGTTAATAGCTCATTTCTTTTTAAATCATCAATCATATTAGAATAATAATATATTTCACTTCCTAAATAGAAATCTATATTATAATCTTTAAACTCATTTTTAAATGATTCAAATCTTTCAATTAATTCAATAGTTCTTTTACATTCTTCATTTTGATGAGGAGTTAATATTATTTTTTTAACACCGTTTTTTATTTCCTCATCAATTAAGAATTTTGATGTTTCACTATTAGGTGATCCATCATCAACACCATATAAAATATGTGTATGAATATCAATCATTATTTTTTGTCACCATATTCATAGTAATAATAGTAATAATAGCCGCCTCTATCTTTGATGCTTGCCTTAGTAATATTTATACCAATTATATTAGCATTATTTTCAATTAATTGAGCTAATGAAGCTTTAATTTCTTTCTTCTTACCTTGGTTTATAGCAATATTGAATACTACACCATCACATAATTTGGAAATGATTGTTGCATCATTACATGCCATTAGAGGTGGAGTATCTATTATTACATAATCATAAGTTTCTTTTAATGATTTAATTAAATCTTTTAATTTATCTGATTCAAGTAAAGTAATTGGATTAACTACATTTTTACCAACTGTAATAACATCAACATTAACATCAGTATGTTTAATTAATTCATCAAGTGTGATTGTACCTGCTAAATATTCAACAATACCTTTTTCTTTTTCGATTTTAAATGTTTTATGAACACTTGGCTTTCTAGTATCTAAATCTAATAAAACAACTTTCTTTTCATTATGACTTAATGTATATGCAAAATTAGATGCTGTAGTTGTTTTTAACTCATCCATAATTGAAGATGTAAACATAATAATCTTATATGGATTATCAACATTTGCATATTTGATATTAGACATTAATCTATTATATGGTTCAAAATTCTTTACAGAAGGCTCTAATAATGATTCTTCATCTTTATTATTTTTGCTCTTATCATCTGGTAATGTATTTAATACTGGAATACCTAATGATTCAATTTCATCAGGAGTTTTAAATTTAGTTGAAGCAAATTCCTTTAAGAATACAATTATAGCAGCTAATACTATACCACCTAATAATGATACAATTAAATATAATGTTTTATTTGGTGATGCATATACATAAGCAGATGCTTTATCAGAAATTGAAATAGTACATAAGAATTTATTTTCTTCAGCTACTGATGTATCTATTGAATCCTTAGAATACTTAACAACTTCCTCAGCAATCGCTTGAGCTAGAACTTCAGCATTTTTACCATTTTTATCTTCTACTGTTATACTTACAAATATTGATGAAGTTGAATATTTTGTAGTAGTTTCACTTTTTAATTTAGATAATGTTACAATATCTTCATGAGCTTTACTAACAGGTTCTAAAACAGCATTTAATTTTGTATATTCAGCAACTGATTGAACATATCTTAATGCTGCTGTAACTGAATTACCTACATCAGCTGATGATTCACTTGTTAGAGGAACCTCAACTTTTAATGTTGATGTAGATTTATATGTTGGCTTTTTAATACCTAATGTATATACTGCACCTATTACAAAAATAACCACAGTAACAATTGCCATTAAAATCCAATTTTTCTTAACTACTCTTACTATATCTCCTAAAGTTATTGTGGATGATTGATTATTAATGTTATTAACCTTTGTAGAGTTATTAACGTTATTTGTCTTATTTTCCATACTAACCTCCAAAAACGCACTACATTCATTATACAATATTTAGACTTATTTGCAACCAAATATCTACTTTTTTGTCTCTAATAATTAACATTTTTCTCAAAAAATCTAATAATAGATTATTAGGGATAATTTTTTAATAAAAAAAAGGAAATTAAAAATCAATTTCCTTCTTATTCTTATCATCAAAATATTTTAAAACTAATCCAATAAATAATACCAATGTTGTTATTCCAACATAAAGATATAATTGATTGTCTCTAAATACAAATGAATCTGGTTCATTCCAATAATCTAATAATGCTTGGAAAAAACATGCTAAATTATAAAATGATATAACTAATGTTGCAACTGTAACAGTACCATACATTACTAGTGGATTCTTCTTCATCTTCTTATATTCCATAACAAAATTATAAATTGTTAATACTAAGAAACATATAGCAACTATAATATAAACAACATATTTCTCATCAAATTTAATTTTTGATGATTTTGCCATTTTATTTTCAAAACTTTGGATATAAAAGATTAATGAAAATATAAACAATAAAGCTGAAAAACAAACAAATAAAATATTTTTGGCAAGAGTTATCTTTTTCATTATTCAGTTACCTCCTTATTTTTTAATTCTTCACTATTATCACCTAATGCTTCCTCATCAACATTATTTATTATTACCATTTCAGGTTTTAAGAACTGAGGATATGCAATTGAAATAATAATTAAGAATATAATTGATATGATTATATTTGGTATACAATAAGCTCCATTATATATCCATGAAAATGCTGCTAAATTATCTGCAATTCCCCAAAAACTATTTCCACCATCACCAAGCCAATATGCTATACCAGCTACTACATGTGATGTATACTTTAGCATACCACCAACAAAACATCCTATAATGATCCAAACGATTTGCATTCCAGTATTTTTACTATTCTTATATAAACCTGCAAATGCTCCCGCAAAACCAACTACAGTGTACGCTAGGATATAATCAAGTATAAACTGCCAAAAAGCAAGAATATAAATACTACCACCTAACAATTGTACAACTGACAAAATTAATCCACAAAGTATACCTGGTATTAAACCTCTTCTATAAGAGATAATAAATACTGGTACCATTGCTAGACCGATAGAGCCACCATTATAAAATACGCCGCTCCATAATGCACCCTGAAGTGCATCTAATGCGAATCCTATTGCAGCAAATATTGCAATCTCTGCTAGGATTCTAACTGAAAACTTTTTTTTCATAATACCTTTTTCCTTCCTAATAAAAAAATGTTCCACTAGGAACATGCTAAAAAAGAAAACTAATGAATATAAATCCACATTATTCCCTACGCTAGCATTACCTAGATCAGGTCAAGGGTCGATCTTATCCTCTCAGCTATAAAGCTCCCCTTAATATGACATAAAAATTATATACTTATATTCACTTAATTTCAATAATTATTAGTCAATTCTTTTAGAATTATTAAATATTGCATCATACTTATTATTCTGATAATTTATTCCAGCAAGATTACATACTTCCATATGACATCTTTTAGTTAAATCTAATTCTTTCTCTTTTTTATCTAAATTATCATTAGGATATATTAAATCTCCAATACAAATTGTTAATGACCAATCACGTCTTAATAATTTTCTTCTTATAAAAGATGCTTTTCTATACTTAATTGCCATAGGCAATATAGGCTTATTATATTTAATAGCTAAATATGCTAATCCTCTTTTAAAAGGTCTAATTTTATCATAAAACTCCCACATACTACCTTCAGGATATATATGTAACCATCCTCCGTTATTCATTAGAATATCAATATCGTTATTATATTTTCTCATACCTTTAATACTATCATCAGGTATTGGTATACCACCAACTAATTTAACCAATCCTCCAGATTCACCAGTTATATTATCTTTCCAACACAAAAAATATGGTATACGTCTTCTTACAGCCTTCAATATACATATATAATCCCACATATGAACATGATTACAACATGATATTACACCATTATTTATAATCTCCTTATTTTTCTTTAACTTATCTCTACCCTCGATTTTTAAACCTAATTTAACTCTACAAAATGGAAATACAATTAGTCTTAATCCACATTTAACAAAAAATCTCTTAAATTTAAACCCAAAAGAATTATCTATATATGGATAATTTTCATCAAATTTAATATCTTTAATTTTTTTCTTTTCGATATAATGCATATCAGTATATTCTGGATATTGAAAATTCTTCATAAGCGATTCTCCCTTTATATTTTACCATAAAAATAAAAATAAAACCAACCCGAAGGTTGGCTCTAACTAAGCTTTATAGTATTTTTTAATATTAGCAATTACTTCTTGGATTTCAGCATCACTTGCATATGAATCAGCTCCATGATTCATAACAAACATACCACCAAATGAATCTCCACCTTCATACTTAGGTACAATGTGGAAATGTAAGTGACCTAAAGTATCACCAAATGCACCATAATTGATACGATATGGATGATAAGCCTTATCAATAGCTTTTGCTACATCTGAAACATCCTTCATAAATGCATTTCTTTCTGAATCTGATAAATCCTTAATTTCAGCAACATGATCCTTCTTATAAGCTACGATTGCTCTACCCTTATTTGTTTGATCTTTAAATACTATTACTTCTGA
Source organism: Acholeplasmatales bacterium (assembly GCA_017542485.1). Lineage (GTDB taxonomy): Bacteria > Bacillota_I > Bacilli_A > Acholeplasmatales > Anaeroplasmataceae > Anaeroplasma. The sequence goes on along the minus strand of JAFXXC010000020.1, from coordinate 68,788 downwards.
AGTTTCAGTTTCAAAAGCTAATACACCAAACTTAGCTAAAAATTCTCCTTGTTGACAATATGGACATCCTTCTTTTTTCATTTTATTTTCCTCCTTTTATATATTTTAAATGAAATTAGCTTTCATCAGTTGATAAAATTGCCAAGAAAGCTTCTTGTGGTACTTCTACAGAACCAATAGCTTTCATTTTCTTCTTTCCTTCTTTTTGTTTTTCTAATAGTTTTTTCTTTCTAGATATATCTCCACCATAACATTTAGCTAATACATCTTTTCTTAATGCTTTAATATCACTTCTTGCTATGACCTTATGATTTATAACAGCTTGTACAGGTACTTCAAATAATTGTCTTGGAATTATTTCTTTTAATTTTTCAACTAATACTCTACCTCTATCATAGGCAAAATCTTTATGTACGATAGTTGATAATGCATCTACAACATCACCATTTAACATAATATCCATTCTAACAAGCTTTGAAGCTTCATAATCACCTAATTCATAATCAAATGATGCATAACCCTTTGTATAGCTTTTTAATTTATCGAAGAAATCAAATACTATTTCTAATAGTGGAATATTATAGTGGATAATCGCTCTTGTTTCTTCTACATATTCCATATCAATAAATGTTCCACGCTTTTTCTGACATAAATCCATTATAGCACCAATATAATCAGATGGTGTCATAATAGTAGCTCTTACAAATGGTTCTTCAATTCTATCTATCTTTTGTACCTCAGGTAACATTGAAGGGTTATCAATCTCTATCATACTTCCATCTGTTAAATAAACATGATAAGAAACACTAGGTGCTGTAGCTATTAAGTCAATACCGAATTCTCTAGATATTCTTTCTTTAATAATATCCATATGTAATAATCCTAAGAATCCAGTTCTAAAACCAAATCCTAAGGCTTGAGATGTTTCTGGTTCATATATTAATGAAGCATCAGATAATTTTAATTTATCTAAAGCATCATGTAAATCTTGATATTGCTTAGAATCAATTGGATATAAACCACAGAATACCATTGGATTAAGCTTTCTATAACCTGGAAGTGGTTCTAAAGCTCTATTTTCTTTAGCAGTTATTGTATCACCGACATGTACTTTATTAATATCTTTAATTGAAGCTGTAATAAATCCAACATCGCCAGCCATTAAATATTCTCTTTTAACTTCTTTTGGTGTTCTAACACCTAATTCTACAACTTGATATTCAGCACCTGTAGCCATGAATACTATTGTATCACCAAGCTTAATCATACCTTCTTTTACACAGACAAGTATTACTACTCCTCTATATGAATCAAATGCACTATCAAATATTAATGCCTTAAATGGCGCATCAATACTTCCACTAGGTGCTGGTACATATGAAACGATTTGTTCAAGAATATCTTTAACACCTACACCAGTTTTAGCACTAGCTAGTACTGCATCAAATGAAGGTAAGCCTATAGCTTCTATTTCATGCTTTGTTCTTTCAACATCAGCCGAAGGTAGGTCAATTTTATTTATAAGTGGTAATATTTCTAGATTATTATCTAAAGCTAAATATACGTTGGCAAGTGTTTGAGCTTCTACACCTTGTGTTGCATCAACAACAAGTATCGCACCTTCACAAGCTGCTAAACTTCTTGATACCTCATATGTGAAGTCTACATGGCCTGGAGTGTCAATTAAATGAAATTCATATTCTATTCCATTATTAGCTTTATATTTTAACGCAACAGCGTTTAGTTTAATTGTAATTCCACGCTCACGCTCTAATTCCATAGAATCTAATAATTGATCCTGCATTTCTCTTTCTTCTACAGAATCACATATTTCAAGTATTCTATCAGCTAAAGTAGATTTACCGTGGTCAATATGAGCAATGATACAAAAATTTCTAATTTTAGATTGTCGCTCTTTTAGCTTATTAAAATCCATAATCATCCCTCACATCCTTAATTATTTTATCAAAATAATTATATTATTTCAATAAAAAATAGAAGGAGGACGAATCCTCCTTAGCAGCCCTATAAGCCATGTTCTGTTCCATAAAGGTGGTAACCATTTATCTAAGATTTCTCTTCCAAATCGACATTCGTTTCTGTCTTTTTGACTCCCCTACCAAATTTGGGTTTCTAGCTTGAGGGGTTTACCAACGTTTCACCCATTTATTTCTAAATGATTCGTCACTGTGGCACTTTATAAGACTCTACCATATCATAAGACTTAGGTATTATCTTGCCGTCACCATAAGGTGCATAGCCTTATTTATTAAGCTATCACAAACACTACAGCCATCACAGACTGTGCTAGCATGGACTTTCCTAACATTTCTGCTCGGTTACCATAAGCCACCGCTACTATTATAACAAAAAATCTAATATTTTCAACATAGAAAAAAGCCACCGAAGTGGCTTTTAATTAATCAAAATACATAGGAATTACTTTATATAAATCTTCAACAAATTCTACTGCATCAGTATATTCTTTAAATTCTTTATCAATCTTAATGTCAGATACTTTTGTATTAAATAATTCGCCAGTTAATGAATAAACATTGATATTTGTCTTAACTAAATTATCACTATCTATTCAATCAAGTGAATTGAAGATAAAATCCTTTAAGCCATAATCAAAATGTATTATATCTTTTTTATCCTCATCAATTGTTAATTTTCCATTAATTTTAGCATCTGCTATGTGACAAACATGTGACATATTATTAATAAATTATGAAAATAATAAAAAATAATTAGATAATAAAAAAATGGTTCACTACAAGTGAACCATAATTCTAATTAATTTTCTTTATTTTCTTCCTTTTTAGAGAAATCCTTTAATGCATCCTTACGAGATAAATCAATTTGACCCTTCTCATTTACGCCGATACACTTAACAATAATTTCATCATTTAAAGAAACTACATCTTCAACCTTTTCAACTCTTTCAAGTGCAAGTCTTGAAATATGACATAATCCTTCAGCACCAGGCCATAATTCTACAAAACAACCATATTTTTCAATTCTAGTTACTTTACCAGTATATACCTTACCTACTTCAGCTTCCTTAACTGAATTTACGATATAATCTAAGCACTTCTTAGCTGTAGCCATATCTGAGTGCATTACATATAATCTACCATCTTGTTCAAGATCAATCTTAACGTTATCGAACATTTCAATTGTTTGGTTAATTGTCTTCCCACCAGCACCAATAACATCCTTAATCTTATCAGGATTAATCATAGCAGTTACAACTTTTGGAGCATATTTAGATAATTCTGGTCTTACTTCAGAAATTGTTGTAGCCATATGATCTAATATTTCAAGTCTACCTTTTCTAGCTTGTGCTAATGCTTCTCTTAATATTTCATATGAAATACCTCTAACTTTGATATCCATTTGAAGTGCTGTAATACCATCTCTTGTACCAGCAACTTTGAAATCCATATCTCCATCATGGTCTTCCATACCTTGAATATCAGTTAAAATTGTATAATGCTCAGGATCTGTCATGATTAAACCCATAGCAATACCAGCAACTGGTGCCTTAATAGGTACACCTGCAGCCATTAATGCTAAAGTACCAGAACAAATAGTAGCTTGGCTAGATGAACCATTAGATTCTAATATTTCAGAAACTACTCTAATTGTATATGGGAATTCATCTTCAGATGGAATTACATATGATAATGCTCTTTCACCTAATGCACCGTGACCAATTTCTCTTCTACCAGGAGCACCATATCTTCCTGTCTCACCAACTGAGAATTGAGGGAAATTATAATGTAACATAAATCTTCTATTATCTTCTTGACCTAAACCATCAATGATTTGGCTATCACTTAAAGGTCCTAAAGTAACAGTACCTAAGCTTTGAGTTTGACCTCTTGTAAATAATGCAGAACCATGTACACGTGGTAAAACATCAACTCTTGATGATAAAGGTCTTATTTCATCAACAGCTCTTCCATCAGGTCTAATCTTATCAACAGCTATCATTCTTCTTACTTCACCATGTAAGATTGAATCTAGAGTCATTTGTACATTCTTTAAATATAATTCTTTTGCTTCAGTATCTTCAACTTTAATATCGCCAAGATCCTTAACAAATACTTTTTTACCAAATTCTTCTAAAGTTTCTTCATTTACTTTATCGATATTTGCATAACGCTCAAGCTTATCTTCAGTCTTGATTGCTTTAATCATTTTTTCTTCTGCAAAAGCTTTAACTTGTGCTTCAATTTCTTTATCTACTTGGAATAAAGATGGAACATATTTTTCCTTTCCACATTCCTTAGCAATTTCAGATTGGAATTCACATAATTTTTGAATTTCAGCATGACCAAATTTTAATGCCTCCCACATTTCATCTTCTGATACAAATTTAGCACCAGCTTCAACCATGTTGATTGCCTTATGTGTACCTGCAACTGTTAAATTAATTGTAGATACTTCCATTTGTGCTGGAGTTGGATTTATTAATAATTGTCCATCAACTTTACCAACCTTTACACCAGCGATTGGTCCTTCAAAAGGAATATCTGAAATCATTAATGCAATAGATGAACCTAACATTGCAGCCATTTCAGTTGTACAGTCAGGATCAGCAGATAAAACAGTATTGATTACTTGAACTTCGTTATTAAAACCATCTGCAAACATAGGTCTAATAGGACGGTCAATTAATCTAGATACTAATGTTTCGTGTTCAGTAGCTCTACCTTCACGACGTAAAAAACCTCCAGGAATCTTTCCTGCGGCATATAATTTTTCTTGGTATAAAACCATTAATGGGAAAAAGTCAGCAGTAGATTGAACATTATTAGAAACAACTGCAGATAGTACTGTACTTTCTCCATATTGCACTAAACAAGCACCATTAGCTTGCTTTGCAACTTCTCCGATTTCAATTACAAGTGGACGTCCTGCCCAATCGTATTCGAAGCGTTTAACATCACTCATTTTTATTCTCCTTAATTTTTTAATTTCAACATTTGAAATTATACCACATTATTTATAATAATGTTAGCACAAAATTAAATTAATAAAAAAAAGATACCCAAATCATTGGATATCTTCAAAAATTATCTACGTAAACCTAATTTCTCAATTAAAGCTTCATATTTATGTAAGTCTTCATTCTTTAAATAGTTTAAAAGACTTCTTCTATGACCAATCTTACGCATTAAACCACGCTTAGAATGGAAATCATGAATATGAGTAGAGAAGTGAGTATTTAACTCATTAATCTCATAAGTTAAAATAGCAATTTGAACTTCAACAGAACCAGTGTCCTTATCATTCTTACCATACTCTTTAACTAATTGAGCCTTTACTTCCTTTGTTAAAGCCATTATTATATCCTCCTAATTTCTAAAATTTCACGTTAAACATAGATAAAGGTCTTAGGAAATCCTTAATCCAAGTAAAACGCACGATGCTATTTTATAATAAATACTTTATAATTTCAATAATAATTTTAATTATTTTGTATAATTCATATCTCCTGCTAATTCCAAACACTTTGATCTATCAATTCTTAATTGCTTTTTCAACTCATCAGGACTTTTGAATCTTTTTTCATCTCTAATTCTATTTATAAAAAAGACATCAATTGTCTCATCATAAATATCCTCATCAAAATTAAAAATATTAACTTCCATTAAAATTTCATCAGAAAACTCAAAAGTTGGATGATGACCAATATTACACATACCTAAATAAATGATTCCACCTATTGATACATTCACAAAATAAACACCATTTTTAGGTAAAAATGCATTCTTATAATCAACATTAGCTGTTGGATATCCTATTATTCTTCCTTGTTGAGAACCAAATTTTACCTTTCCTCTAATTATATGTGGTCTACCTAATAATCTTGCTGCTTCACTAACATCACCTAAAGATAACAATTCTCTTATATAAGTAGTTGATACTCTTACATTATCAAACACATATTTCTTAACTTCATGAAATTCAAAATCATTTTTTAAATCATCAATAGTTCCTTCAGCTCTTCTTCCAAAAGTAAAATCATATCCACATACACAAGCCTTTATATTCATAAACTTTAAAGAGGCAATAAATTCCTCTTTACTCATATTTGCTACCTCATCAGAAAACTCAACTACAATTAAATAATCAAGACCTAATCTTGAAACAACATCAGTTTTTATTTCAAGTGGTGTTACTAAAGGATAATTAACCATCTTCTTTAAAAAAACAGATGGATGAGGATAAAAAGTTAATAATGCACTTTTATATCCTTTTTCTTTAGAAACTCTTTTACATTCTTCAATTAACCTTTGATGTCCTAAATGTACACCATCAAAATTTCCTATTGCAGCACAAATATCTTCAGAAATAGGAAAAAAATTTTTATCTTTTATAAATAATGATTTCATAATCTCACCAGCTTATAAAATTAGTATCGGTTTATATTTAAGAGGTTCTACTTCCTCATATATTGCTATTATATCATAATTATTAGTAACATAAAAGACGCCATTTATTCTTGTTTGTCTATCATCAAGTGTTATACCATTTTTAACTAATTTGGCAATATAATCATTAACTTCTACCTTAGGCAAATCAAAAAAATCAAAAATACTAATAACATCATTATAATTGATATAATCTATTCTTTTAGCATTATTAACCATGTAATTATTTATTTTTGTTCTTCTTAACTCATGTAAAATTGCCTTAGTACCTAAATATTGTCCCAAATCTCTTGCTAACGCTCTAACATAATAACCCTTACTAACAAACACTCTAACATCTAATTCATAATGATTATCAACCTTAATTAAATCACCTAATATCTCATAACCATATAATTTAACATTTCTAGCTTGAACATTAACATCAATATTCTTATTTTGATATTCTCTTAATCTTTTCCCATTTACTTTTACATTTGATACCATAGGAGGAATTTGAGTTTCTACCCCTTTTAAATATTCTAATCCCTCTTTTATTTTATCCATACTAGGATTAAAATCATAATATTTAATATCACCATCAAAATCAAGTGTACTAGAATCACATCCAAAAGCAATTCTTGCGATATATTCTTTATCATGTTCGTTAATTAGCTTCAATAATTTAGTCGCTTTTCCTATAGCACAAATCATTAAACCAGTAGTATTTGGATCTAAAGTGCCATTATGACCACATTTATTAATATTAAATTTTTTCTTTAATTTATTACATACACCAAAACTTGTAATATTTTTTTCTTTATCAACTAATAAAAAGCCATCCATAATAACACCTATTTATACTTTAATCACTATAACTATAAATTACTAATAACTTACCAGATTTGATATCAATTTTTGGATTATTAATAATTTCATTTGATAAACATAATGGATCATTTCTTTTCAATAAATAATCACTTATATTATATTTAAATCCTTTTAATGAGATTAATGAATCATCTATTGCAAAAATTGACACATATTTATATTCTTTTCTAAAAGAATAATCATTATTATTTATTATCTCAATTAATGAATATTTATCTTTCATAATAACATTATTATAATTAACCAAATCAATTATATTACTAAATAAATGCTCAATTCTTTTTCCTGAAATGCCACCTAATACTTCAATCAAATCATAATTTTTAACATATTCAATTGCTTCATGAGTATCACTTTCATCCTTAACTGGATTAAGTTTAATTATTTTTTTAATTTTATTTTCTATTAATTCATATTCATTTTTATTAACAGAATCAAAATCTCCTATAGCTATATCAGGGATAATATTATTATTAATTGCATGAAGTGCACCTCTATCACATCCAATAATAATATCATAACAATTATCAAAATTATCTAAATATGCATCCTTTAAAATAATAGCTGCTTTCATTTTAACACCCTATTTCAAATATACAATAGTAACACCATTTAATCCTTCTCCTTCACCACCATACCTAAATGATTTAACTGAAGGATGATTCTTTAAATACTCCTGTACTCTTTTTCTTACTGCACCAGTTCCAAAACCATGTATAATAGATACTTGAGTTAAATTACCTAATACAGCCTGATCTAAATATTGATCCATTAGATAATCCACCTCTTCAACTCTCTTACCTCTTAAATCAAGTGATAAACCAACATGTGATGTTGGATTATATCCAGATAATCTAGTTTTCTTTTCTGGTTTTTCTTTTGGTTTAGCAGATAATCTTAATTCATTTTTCTTAAAGCCCATCTTAAATTGACCAATATTTACATAGAACTTATCCTTTTTTATTTCACAAATAGTACCATATTTTTCATATTCCTTAACAAAAACAAAATCACCAACATGTAATTCATCTTCAAATACTTCATCATCTTTTTCCATAACATTAAGATTTTTAGCCTTAGTTTGTAAATTTATTAATTCATGTTCTTTATAAGATTCATTACTCATATTTTTAATTTCTTTTATTAACTTATCGGCATCCTCTTGAGCCTTTTTAATAATTTCTTTTGCCTCATCTTGTGAATCTTTAATAATTTTATTAGTTTTTGCTCTAATATCATTTTTTTCTTTTCTTAATGCTTCTATTTCATCATTAAGCTTTTTATTATTAATCTCAAATTCTCTTTCTTTATTTCTTAATTGCTCAATTTCTTCTTCCAAATTACCCATTAATTCACTTGATTCAGAATTATAATTATTTATCTCTTCTTTACATCTATCAATTATTTCAGATTTTAATCCTAGTCTTTTAGCAATTTCTATTGCATTACTCTTACCAGGTACACCAAGCATCAATTTATATGTTGGCATTAATGTATCAACATTGAATTCTACAGATGCATTAATTATATTACGACGATTATATGCATATGTTTTTAATTCACTATAATGTGTTGTTATAACACACTTACAATTATTCTTATCTAAATAATCAATAATAGCAATTGCTAGTGATGATCCTTCCTTTGGATCAGTTCCACTACCTAATTCATCTAATAATACCAACGTATTATCATTTAAACAATCCAATATTTTAATTATTCTTGTTAAATGAGATGAAAATGTAGATAAAGATTGCTCAATAGATTGTTCATCACCAATATCTGCTAATATATTTTCAAAATAGCCAAAATTAGAATCATCTTTTGCAGGAACCATCATTCCACTATATGCCATTAAATGAAGTAAACCAATAGTCTTTAAAGTTACTGTTTTTCCTCCAGTATTAGGACCAGTAATAACAATAATATTAAACTTATCACCTAAATTTACATCAATTGGTACACATTTTTCCTCATCAATAAGTGGATGTTTACATCTTTTTATATTAAATTTTGGCTCAAAATTAACATTAACAATAGAATAATTATGCTTTATTCCCATATTTGCTTTAGCATAAATTACATCTAAATTAGTTAAATTATCTATATCATCTAATAATAGCTCTGCTTCACTTGAAACAAGTAATGTTAAGCTTTTTAATATAGATTCTATTTCTTTTTTTTCTTTTTCTTTAAATAATTCAATTTGATTTGATATCTCAAATCCTTCTTTAGGCTCTATATAACAAGTTGTATTACTTGATGAAATATCATGAACAATACCATCTATAGAATTTTTATATTCTATTTTAACCGGTAAACACATTCTAAAATTTCTTTCAACAATTAATCTTTCAGATAACATATTAATTTTACTATCTAATAATTCATTTAATTTTGCTCTTAACCTATTTTCTAAAGATTTAATACTTCTTCTAATAGTAAATAATTCTCTAGATGCATTATCTAATACATCACCTAATGGTGATATTGCAAGAGTAATATTAGTTTTTAATGTTTTAGGTAAACTTAATTTATTAAAATAAATGCTTATAGGTGTAATATTTGCCTTTAATCTTTCTAATTCCTTTTGATAGTTTATAACATCCTTAACATTATCAATAAGCTTAACAACATCATTTAATTCATTAGGATTTAATATACCACCTTGTGAGCTTCTTTTAATATTTTCTTTAATATTAGTAATAACACAATATGGCAAATCACCAAATTTAACTATAGCTTCATTTGCTGCTTTAACCTCTTCTAATCTCTTTTTTATCTCATCATAAGAATAATCTAGCTTGTTTTCTAATATTTGATTTTTAGCATAACTTCCTTTAGCATATAAAACTAAATTACTTAATATTTTATTAAACTCTAATGTATTAAAATCATACATAAAAACTACCTCCAAAAAAATAGGGATTATAAATCTAACAAATCCCTATTTTCATTTAAATTAACATATGTAATTATATTTGTTCCGTAGACATCTGTGTCAGCATGAACAAATTCCATTTCACACTCATTTATATATTTTAACAATGATCTAGCATTTGGATATACAATATATAATTTCTTAATTTTTTTACTAGTTTGATTAATATCCATTCTCATTAAAGGCTCAATACCTTCTACAAACCTTAATGACTCATCATTAAACGATTTTCTTAATTGCCACTTAACTGAATTATTAACAGTTATTTCTTGATTATTAAAATTTGGAACAATCTTAATATAATAAGTATAATTATATGTTTCAAATAAGTAATCATATTCTCTTTTTGAAACAGCCTCAAACTTAAAATCTGGATTCTCTTTTATATATTCACTAAATAATTGATTTATAGCATTATTCATAGATAATAATCTTCTTTTGTTAAAAATAGTAATTCCTACTATATATAAAACAATTAATACAATTATTATAGCTAAACCAATTAATGAGTATCTAAGTGCTGGTACCACCAACATCACTCCTTCTTTTTGAAAAATATAACTAATATGATGAATAAAACAATATATGAAATAAAGCTTATACCAATAAGTGGAATACTAATATATAAAAGATTAGCATAATTCATCATTACAGATATAATTGTTAAAATTCCACCACCTACTAGCATTAAAAACGAAACTATAGTAATAACAATAAATATAATTTTATTCTTACTCATTTTTTCCATAATTTTTTATACCAGCATTAATTATATCTTCAACCATTAAACCTATACTAGTTGTATTCATAGAAGCATATTCTTCCTTTTTAATAGGCTTAAAGAATATAACTGTAATATTTTTTCTTTTTCTTCTTTTTAATGTTTTAATTTGGCTAGAACCTACTATAGCACATGGAACTATTTGAACTCCAGATTTAGTTGCTACCTTATAAGCACCAGCTCTTAAATTAACCATTTCTTCCACATCACGTGTTTTAATTCCACCTTCAGGGAATATAATAATGCTCATTCCATTTTTTGCATCACCTATAGCCTTAACAATAGTTTTAGCAGCTTCTCTATCATTATCACGATTAAGTGAATAAGCACCATAAGTACCTCTAATTAAATTCATAAAATAATTTTTAAATAATGTATGTTTACCAATTGCAGTAATCTCATGTGAATGTGTAGCTAAATAAATGAAAATTGGATCCATATTTGACTTATGATTTGAATATATAATATATGTATCATTAGGTAAATTTTCTTTACCAACTACCTCTAATTTAATATGATAAAACTTTAAAAATATATTCATAGCACTTCTTAAAATAAAATGCTTAAATCTATTATTTGGTTTTGTTCTATAGCCTATAACTAAGAATATATAAACCATTATTACAAAAGTAATTAAAGCTAATAATAAACTAACTGGGACCCATAAAAACATATAATATGGACTTAAATCGATAACAAAATAAAACATTAAAGAATATCCAATTGTCATCAATAATATTAAAAATAATAAAAACATTATTATTTCACCTTCTCATAAACTGTATATAATACCTTATCAGTATCATTTTCCCAAGTTCTATTATATTTGTTAAAATCAATAGTAGGGAAATACCTATCACCCTTATATTCACCCTTAACAAAAGATATATATAATCTATCAGCATATGGTAATGATAATTTATAAATTGTAGCTCCACCACATACCCATAATTCATCTTTATAATTTGAAATAAAGCTTATTAAATCATAGACCATAATTACTTCATTTAATTCATCATTTATAACTAAATCTTTATCTATTGTTGCAACATAAATTTTTCCATAAGGTAATGGCTTAGTTTTATAATAACTTTTTAATGAATAATAAGTAGTATCACCCATTAAAACAACCTTACCATTAGTTTTAGACTTATAATATAACAAATCTTCTTTTATATGCCATGGAATTCTATCACCATCACCAACTAATTGATTTTTATCCATAGCCCATATTAAATTAATCATTAAACACTCACCTTACCCTTAATGCCCTTATGAGGATTATAATTAACTAATTCAAAATCCTCATACTTAAAATCATAAATTGACTTAACATTAGGATTAATATTCATAATAGGTAATTCTCTAGGTTCTCTAGTTAACTGTAAATTAACCTGATCAAGTAAATTATTATAAATATGTGCATCACCTAAAGTATGAACAAATACACCAGGTTTTAAATCACATACTTGAGCAATCATCATTGTAAATAATGCATATGATGCAATATTAAAAGGAACTCCTAAAAATACATCAGCTGATCTTTGATATAATTGGCATGATAATTTACCATCATTTACATAAAATTGCATAAAACAATGACATGGAGGTAAAACCATAGATTGTACCTCAGTAGGGTTCCATGCAGAAATAATTAATCTTCTACTATTTGGATTTGTTTTAATATCATGAATTAAATTTTCTAACTGATCTACTCCGCCAAAATTTCTCCATTGTTTACCATAAATTGGCCCACAATTACCCCATTTTTTTGCGAATTCATCAGATTCTTTAATCTTATTAGCAAATTCTTCAATAGTTTCACCTTGATATTCATTAGATTTTTGATATTCAGCAAAAGGCCAATCATTCCAAATTCTAACATCATTATCAACTAAATATTTTATATTAGTATCTCCTTGAATAAACCATAATAATTCATGAATAATACTTTTCAAATGAACTCTCTTAGTAGTTAATAAAGGGAATCCTTCACTTAAATCAAATCTCATTTGATATCCAAAATATGAAATAGTACCAGTACCAGTTCTATCTCCCTTTTTAGTTCCTTTTTCTAAAATTGTTCTACATAAATCTAAGTATTGCTTCATTAAAATCACCCATATATCATTATACCCTATAAATGTCAAAAAAAACAAGCCTGAATATATAATATTCAGTATATATAAATTAAAAAAGAAAGACTATTTCTAGTCCTTCTCTTCTTCGCTTGGCAAACTGTCAATGTGTTCAAAACTATCTGTATTATTATTAAAGAAAAACAATCTTTCACCAATAAGATCATATTTATAGATTTGAGCACCAGATTCCAAAGTAACCTTATTTGGTAATAATCTACCCTTTACAGCAACTCTAGATCCCACCTTTAGATTGTCATTTGCAGTATCAGCTAAGAATTCCCATAAAGAAATCTTAAAAAAGTCTGTACCCTTTGTGCCATCAATTCCAGCAAAAGGCTTTTGACATGCTAAAATCAAACTTACTACTCTTTTTCCATCTGATACTTCTTTTACTTCAATATCCTTACATACAGTTCCCATTAACATGAAGTAATTATACATTTATGGCTCCTCCTTTCGGATGAGTTATACCATTTTTAATACAAAAATAAAAATTTCCATAATGGAAATTCTTATCAGATTTTATAAAAATTTTCTCAAAAATTACAATATAAATATATAATTTTTCTACTATTATTAGTAATTAAACAAATAATTGGGAAAACATTAAAAAATATAATCAAATAATATATATTTTTAATTATTTGCTAATTCTAGAGCAATTTTAATCATATTATTAAAATTACGCTCTCTTTCTAATGATGTTGTCTTAACACCATTAACTAAAGAATCTGAAATAGTTAATAAACATGCTGCATTCTTTCCTAATGCTTTAGCATTAGCAAATAAAGCAAATGATTCCATTTCAACAGCTAAACATCCCTTATTATTTCTTAAATCCTTATAATGATTAGCATCATTTCCATAAAATACATCAGATGAATGGATTCTACCATACTTATATGAAATTCCAAGTTTATCAGCTGCCTTTTTTAATTTATTATTAATTAATTTACTAGGCTTCATAATCTTAGATTTATCATTAAAAGCAACTTTTGCAAAACTAGATTCACTATATGCATCTTTAACTATTAGAGTATCATATACATTAACATTCTCATCATAACTTCCTGCAGAACCTATTCTAATTATGGTATCTACATCATAAAAACTAAATAATTCATATGAATATATACCAATTGATGGCATACCCATTCCAGATCCCATAACTGATATTTTATTTCCGTTATAATATCCTGTATAACCTAATATATTTCTTACATCAGTAAATAATTCAAAATCAGTTAAATAATTTTGAGCAATATATTTAGCTCTTAAAGGATCACCAGGCATTAATACAATTTTTGCTATTTTAGATTTATCAATACATGAAATATGTGGTGTAGGTATATTATTCATTTAAATCCTCCATAATTTGAACTCCGCTTGAAGTACCTATTCTTGAAGCACCAGCTTCAATCATTTTTAAAAAATCATCCTTACTTTTAATTCCACCAGAAGCCTTAACTTTCATATTAGGCTTAATTGATTCTTTCATTAATTTAACATCTTCAAATTTAGCACCACCTGTACCAAAACCAGTAGATGTTTTAACATAATCAATTTCTGCTAATGATGCAAGCTCACAAACTTTTTTAATTTCATCATTATCTAAATAGCATGTCTCTATTATTAATTTAACTAAAACTCCATTTGCTGCCTTAACAACTTCCTTTAATTCATTTAATACATAATCATAATTCTTATTTTTCAACTCGGCGATATTTAAAACAACATCAACCTCATCTGCTCCTTTTGCAATGGCATCAGTTACCTCAAATTTCTTTACCTCAGTAGTGTTTTGTCCTAAAGGAAATCCAATAACAGTACAAATTAATACACCACTATCTTTTAACAATTCCTTAGCTGTTTCAATATATGCAGGATTTACACATACAGATTTAAATTTATAATAATTAGCTTCACTACATAATTTAACAATATCTTCTAACTTCGCAAAAGCCTTTAAATTTGTATGATCAATATACTCATTATAATTCATTTTAATTCCTCCTAATTATAATATAAGCCCATTAATTACTAATGGGCCATTTTTTATATATCTTTTATATTTTCAAGTGGTAATTGTTTTAATTCTACATATGGAGGTGAGAATCTTTCTTTTACCAATAATTTATGTAACTTCTTAATACATTTAGCATCAACAATTTGAATTGAACCATAACCATCAATAGGTTTAAATACTTTTTCAGCTTTCATCATTATCTCTGACATTGAAATATATCTATTTACCTTACCATCATCTAAAATCATTAAATCAACTGCTGGTGGAAGTATAAATTGTTTTTCTCCATCCCATTTGATTGCTACAAACGCACTTCTAGATTTTTCTGTATGTAAAAATACATAGTCAGAAATTTGAACCTTTGATGTATCAAAAGTAATTTCAAGACGCTTTTTCTTTTGTAAATATCCATACACTAAAGAAATTGCTTGACTATCTAATTTACAATATTTTGATAATTCCTCAGGATGCTTATCTGCATAAGCTCTCTTCCAAGAATTAAAATTCTTAATAATTTCAGCCCTTCTAAATGGCTTTACATCATATACAAATGATTCTACATATATTTTAAAATCAAATTTTGATGCTATTTCTTGAACAATATCAAGTAATATTTCTACAGCATAATTTGGTGATAAAACATCAAATTCTACATATACATTAACATCATAAAATCTCGAATTAAGTCTTTCAAGATGTGGGACAACAGACTTATCAGAAATTATAATCTTAGCCTCAAAATCAAGGACTGTGTGGCGATATGTAAAAACATATTTACCAGTCTTATTATTCATTTCAGGAGCGGTTATGTTAGGTGTTGCACTAAGTAGAGTAATTAAATCTGCTTTCTCATATACTCTCGTTCCCTCTTTTAGAAAATATAATTGGAAATCCACACGTCTCACATCCTCTTTTTTGATTTTATCATTTTTTGATTATATTGTCAAAGTCTCTTACTTATTATTTACAATTCTTTGGCATCTTGGGCAAAGCTCAAATGAATTAATCTTTGGAACAATCATCCAGCATCTAGCACAAGTCTCACCTTGTGCAGCTTCAACATTACAATCAAAACTATCTCCATCTTTGAACTCAAGTTGAGATACAATTAATAATTGTGCAGCGCTATCTTTAATAGGATCAAATACCTTATGTGCATCTTTATCTATAGTAATAGTTAGCTTAGAATTGAAGCTCTTACCAATAACTTTTGCGTTTCTTGCTTCCTCAAGCTTTTTAAGAATTACATCTCTATATTCCATAAACTTATCAAATTGAGCTTCTAATACCTCATCAATATCCTTTGCTTCAGGCATATCTTCTAAATAAACATCTTCACATGCTTTATACGGTAATGTATCATATGCTTCACTCATTGTATGAGGTAAAATTGGTGATAATAACTTAATTAATGATGTTAAAATCTCATAAAAGACAGTTTGAGTTGATAATCTCTTATTAGATTTAGGATCCTCGATGTATAAAATATCTTTAGTAAAATCAAGGTAGAATTGAGATAATGTATTAGTTAAATATGCATTAGTTCTTCTATATACTTCACCAAAATCAAAATTATCATAATCATTTTTGATATCAGTAATAAATCTTTGAAGCTTAATAAACATATATTTATCTACATCCTCAAGTTTATCATAAGGTAATGCATCGCTAGGATTAAAATCACTTGTATTAGTTAATAAGAATCTTAATGTGTTTCTAATCTTACGATATGATTCGGATACTTGCTTTAAAATATCTTTAGATAATGGCATATCTGCTCTATATTCAACAGATGCAACCCATAATCTTAAAATATCAGCACCTGATTCATTACATACTTTAATAGGATCAACAGTATTACCTAAAGACTTACTCATCTTTCTTCCTTCACCATCAAGAGTAAATCCATGAGATACTACATTTTTATATGGCGCAGTTCCTGTTGTCGCAACAGCTGTAATAATAGATGAATTAAACCATCCTCTATATTGGTCACTACCCTCTAAATATAAATCTGCAGGATAAGAAATACCACGTCTATTTAATAACATATAGCTTGAACCAGAATCAAACCATACATCCATAATATCATTTTCCTTAGTGAAATTACCATTAGGTGACTTAGGATTTGTATAACCTTCAGGTAATAAATCCTTAGCCTCACGTTCAAACCAAACATTTGAACCATATTCTTTAAATAAATCAGCTATATGTGCTAATACCTTTTGATCTAATATTTCACTACCATCTTCATTATAGAATACTGGAATAGGTACACCCCATGCTCTTTGACGAGAAATACACCAATCATGTCTATCCTTAATCATGTTAGAAATTCTAACATCACCCCATTTAGGATTCCAATTAACTTCTTTAATTGCATTTAAAATATCATCCTTAATTGGGTCAATAGATGCGAACCATTGTGGTGTTGCTCTAAAGATAACAGGCTTTTTAGTTCTCCAGTCATGTGGATAACTGTGTGTAATAGGATCTAATAATAATAATGAACCAGCATTCTTTAAATCCTCGATGATAACATCCTCAGATTCATCATAGAATAATCCTTCATATTTACCAGATTCCTTAGTTTGGTAACCCTTAGAATCTACTGCTACCATAATATCTAATCCATACTCCTTACCAGCTTGGTAATCTTCCTCACCATAACCAGGAGCGATATGAACGAAACCAGTACCGTCTGTAGTAGTTACATATTCAGCGTTGATAACTGGTGAAATTCTTTCATATAGTGGGTGCTTATAATGATAACCTAATAATTTATCACCACGAATATTAGTAATAACATTAACATCAGTTAAACCTAATTTAGAAACTAACATATCCTTTAGGTCAGATGCACAAATTAATCTACCCTTATTTGAATCAAATACTACATAATCAACTAGTGGACCAGCTGCTACTGCTAAATTACATGGTAATGTCCAAGGTGTAGTTGTCCATACCATAATCTTGGCATCCTTTAAATCTCCATCTCCATCAGTTAATGGGAATAAGAAATATATAGCCTTTGATGTAATATCCTTATATTCGATTTCAGCCTCAGCTAATGCAGATTCTGAAGATGGTGACCAATAAACAGGCTTTAATCCTTTATAAATTAAACCCTTCTCTGCCATTTTAGCAAATACCTTAATTTGATCACTTTCAAAATCATGTTGTAATGTAATATATGGATTATCAAAATCGCCTAATACACCAAGTCTCTTAAATCCAACCTTTTGACGTTCAACTTGCTTATAAGCATATTCTTCACATAATTTTCTAAACTCAACAATTGGTTTATTTTTTCTAGATACACCACTTTTTTGTAATGCATTTTCAATAGGTAAACCATGAGTATCCCATCCAGGAATATATTGGCTCTTAAAACCATTCATATTCTTATATCTAACAACAAAATCCTTTAAAATTTTATTTAAAGCATGTCCTAGATGAATATCACCATTTGCATATGGAGGACCATCATGCAATGTATATTCTCTCTTTCCTTCATTTTTCTTAATTACCTTATTGTATAAGTCAATATCTTCCCACTTCTTTTGAATTTGTGGTTCCTTATTATTTAAATTACCACGCATCTCAAAAGTAGTTTTACCCATAAATAAGGTATCCTTATAATCCATCATAAAATTCCCTCCAAAATAAAAAGTCCTTAGAAATTAATCTAAGGACGAAATAATCCGCGGTACCACCTTAGTTCTATGTAAAAACATAGCACCTCAATTAGTCCATAACGTAGACATACGGGTTAAGTTACTAATTTCACTAAACCGGCTCCTCCAGTGATCCAAATATCAATAATCGTCTACATTTCACCAAACTGTAGCTCTCTATACCATATATGATATTTAAGCTGGTATCAGCCTTTAAAATCCGATAGTTATTATACTATTTATTTATATCATTGTAAAGATTAATTATAAATCTTCTAGATTTAAATTATAGGTTGATATTTCTTTAATGATATTCCATCTTTTTTGATTATCATATATTGCAAGTGTATCAATATTTTGTAATTTAGCACCCTTAATAGCATGATATACATCTTCAACTACTAAGGTATCTTTTATATCAATACTTTCTTTTTCTAATACTTTTAAAAACCCAATACCATCTGTTTTAGATGTTTTCATATTACTAGCTGAATATATATAATCAAAATATTTATTTATACCATTAATTTCAAATGAATCTTTTAATAATACCAAATCAGTTGCTGAAAAAAGTACTACTCTTCCATATTTTCTTAATTCGCATAATAATTTATTTGAATTAGGTTTTAATTCTTGTTTTATGTATTGCTTTCTAACAAATTCATACATCTTATTAGCAAGCTCATCAAATGATAAATCATTAAAAAACATTTTCCTCATAAATTCTACTGATTCAGAATTAGTTTGTTCTACTGCCAATTTATCAATATCAATATCAGTTTTTATATTATTTTCTTTCAAAAAATTAGATAATAAAGTATTCCACATTGGCATAGAATTTAATATAGTTCCATCATAGTCAACTATAAACAATTTATATTTCTTTAAATAATCTAAATTACTCAAGTTCAAATGCTCCTGTATATAACTGATAATAAGTACCTTTTTGTTCTAGCAATACTTCATGATCTCCACGTTCAATAATTCTACCATGATCTAATACCATAATTGCATTACTATCTCTAACTGTAGATAATCTATGAGCAATAACAAATACAGTTCTTCCATGCATTATTTGATCCATACCCTTTGATACTAATGCTTCAGTTCTTGTATCAATTGATGAAGTTGCCTCATCTAGTATCATAACAGGTGCATCTGCTATTGCACATCTAGCAATTGATATTAATTGTCTTTGACCTTGAGATAATTGACTACCATTAGCAGTTAACATTGTATCAAAACCATCAGGTAATCTTGTAATAAAATCATATGCGTTAGCAAGCTTTGCAGCCTTATAAATTTCCTCATCAGTTGCGTCTAATTTACCATATCTAATATTATCTCTAACAGTACCTGTAAATAAATTAGTATCCTGTAAAACTATACCAATACTTCTTCTTAAATCCTGCTTTTTAATCTTTTCAATATTGATACCATCATATCTAATCTTACCATCTTGAATATCATAGAAACGATTTATAAGGTTAGTAATTGTAGTTTTACCTGCACCTGTAGCGCCTACAAATGCTATCTTTTGACCAGGTTTAGCATAAATAGATACATCATGAAGAGCAATTTTCTCAGGATAATAACCAAAATTAACATCAAAGAATCTTATATCACCCTTTAATTCAGTATATGTAAGAGTACCATCTTCATGTGGATGCTTCCAAGCCCACATACCTGTTCTTTCTTCACTTTCAACAATATTACCATCAACCATTTTAGCATTTACTAAAGTCACATATCCATTATCTTCTTCAGGTACTTGATCTAATAAATCAAATATTCTATCAGCACCAGCTAATGCCATAACAACTGAATTTATTTGCATTGATATTTGATTAAACGAATTGGCAAATTGTCTAGACATACCTAAGAATGCAATAGCTATACCCATAGTTAAACCAACACCCATAGATCCAGCAGGAATTAATGTAAATGAAACATCAGTTGGTGTACCAAATCCTCTTAAGCTTAAATTTGGAACATTATTAACAACTAATATAACACCAATTATAGCGACTAAAACATATAATACATTACCAATATTATGAATAATAGGTCCTAACATATTAGCATACGAATTAGCCTTATATGTATTATGATTTAATTCTTCATTTAATACTTCAAAATCTTGTCTAGATTTTTCTTCATGACAGAATACCTTAACAACCTTCTGTCCATTCATCATCTCTTCAATAAAACCTTCACACTTTGCTACTGATTGTTGTTGTTTAATGAAGTATTTTGCACTTCCTCCACCAACCTTCTTAGTAACAAATAAAATGAATAATACTGAAACAAATACAGCAAGAGCTAACCAAATACTATAATATAACATTATTCCAAATAAAATAGTAACAGTAAATAATGTTTGAATTATACCAGGTATACTTTGTGATATTAATTGTCTTACTGCATCAACATCATTAGTATATGTTGACATAATATCACCATGTTGATTTCTATCAAAATATGATATAGGAAGTTTCTCCATCTTCTTAAACATATCAGTTCTCATTTGATATAAAAATCCTTGTGTAACAGTACATAGCATTTGTTGATAAATAAGTGTAGATAACAATGCAACAATATAAACTGTACCTAATGCTATTAATAATCCAATTAAATTACTCTTAACCGCATCAAATGAACCAGCCTCAATACCAGCATAAATAACATTATCAATAACCTGTGGCATAAATAGTGATGCAGATAAGCTACCAATAGCAGTAATAACAATACAAATTAAAATAATAGTAGTTCTCTTTGGATATGTATGAAATAAATACTTCATCAATCTAGATAATACTTTCTTTTTATTAAAATTTCTTCTAGCAGGCTTTGCATTAATCCTAGGCATTATTATCACCTACCTTATTTTGTGAATAATATACTTCTTTATATATCTCATTATTTTCTAATAATTCACTATGAGTACCAAATCCATTAATAGTACCATTATCCATAACAATTATCTTATCAGCATCCTCAATAGATGATATTCTTTGAGCAATAATAATCTTAGTTGTACTTGGAATAAATTCCTTAAATCCTTTTCTTATAATAGAATCTGTCTTAGTATCAACTGCACTAGTTGAATCATCTAATATCAATATCTTAGGATTTTTAAGTAGTGCTCTTGCAATACATAATCTTTGCTTTTGACCACCACTGACATTTGTACCACCTTGTTCAATATGTGTATCATATTTATCAGGGAATTGCTCAATAAATTCATCGGCACAGGCCAAATGACATGCATGTTTTACCTCATCAAGTGTTGCATTCTCATTACCCCATCTTAAATTTTCTAAAATACTACCTGAAAATAACAAATTCTTTTGTAATACAACAGCTACGTTATTTCTTAATACCTCTAAATCATATTCCTTAACATTTTTTCCACCTACATAAACTTCTCCTAATGTAGTATCATACAATCTAGATATTAAATTAACTAAAGTAGTTTTACTTGAACCAGTACCACCAATAATACCAATAGTCTCACCACTATTAATATTTAAATTAATATTCTCTAAAGAATATCTTTCAGCATCTTCAGAATACTTAAATGAAACATTATCAAACTTAATACTACCATCTTTTATTTCATAAACAGGGTTCTCAGGATTAACTAAATTTGGTTTTTCTTCTAATACTTCTGCAATTCTCTTACTTGATTCAAATGCTAATACAATCATAACTAAAACCATTGAGAACATCATTAAAGCCATTAATGATTGGAATCCATAAGTTAATAAGCTTTGGAATTCTCCTACACTTACTTCATGGAATATATATATCTTATTACCATCAGAATCTAATCCTAAAAAATCAGAATTCTTAACAATCATAATAGAACCAATAGCCATTAATAAAACCATCAATAAATTAACAGCAAACTGCATAGCAGGTGCATTTAATGCAACAATCTTCTCTGCTTTTGTAAAATCCTTCTTTATTTCACCTGCAGCTTTATTGAATTTTTCAGTTTCATAATCTTCTCTAACAAATGTCTTTACAACTCTTATTCCATCAATATTTTCCTTAATAGAATCATTTAATGCATCATATTTCTTGAATATTCTTCTAAATATCTTCATCGCAAAATACATAATCAAACCTAATGCAATTGCTAAAATTGGCATAACAACGACAAATATCCAAGCTAAAGATGGTGCCATAATAAATGACATAACAATACTAAAAGTAATCATAAGAGGAGATCTTATAGCCATTCTTATAATCATCATATATGCCATTTGAACATTAGTAACATCAGTAGTCATTCTTGTAACTAAACTAGATGCTTGAAATTTATCAATATTACTAAAAGAAAAATTAGTAATATTATTATACATATCTCTTCTTAAATTTTTAGCAAAACCAGCTGATGCTCTACTACTAAACATACCAGCTAAAGATCCACATAATAATGATAACATCGCCATAACAAATAAAATAATACTAAACATAACTAATTTAGATATATTTCTTTCATTCATCTGATCGACTAACATAGATGTAATAAATGGTAATAAACATTCAAGTACTACCTCTAAAAATATAAACAATACAGATAATATACTTGGTTTAATATAGCCCTTTAAACTCTTTGATAATACCTTTATCATTTCTCTTGCCTCCTTTTTAAATTAGATTCAATCTTAGATAATGTAATAATGAAATTACTTAATTCTTCATCACTAATACCATCACATAAATCTAAATTCAAACTCTTTAAATCATTTAAAAAATCTTCACAATATTTAATAGCCTCACTACTTAAAACTAATCTCTTTAATCTTAAATCGCTATCAACATTTTCTCTAATTACAAAATTCTTCTTCTCCATCAAAGAAATAATATTTGATGCAGTACTTCTTGTAATACCAAATTCATTTTCAATATCCTTCTGGTATATATTCTTATCACTGTTTTTATAAATATAAAGCATAATAAAACTATTTGCTCCAGAAACATTATCAAGCTTAGATATTGAATCTAAATTACTTATTTCTCTTTTTATTTTAGTTGATAAACAATTAATTCTTTTACCAATATCCTCTCTCATAATACCTCCATTTGTTTGACATAAAACATTATACAACATCAAAAAAAATATTCAACAATCAAATATTGAATATTTATTATTAAAGCGTTTTTATTTTTTTAAAACAATCTTCTTTTTAGATGTACAAATATTATGTCTAAAGAATTCTTCCATCTTCTTTTCAGAAAAATTACTCTTATCAACATATAATGTTAGATTACCTTGAAATCTTAATTCATATTTATCACTATATTCATATATTTTTTTTAAAGAATCATATCCATATTCATACTTAGTACTCTTATTATTAGATGTTGCAGTAATCATTACACTATGCTCTTTAAACTTATAATCATAAGTTACACCATATTCACATACATTAGTATTCTTTTCCTTTACCATCTTAGGTATCTTCTTTAATGAAATAACATTAAATAATGTAAATACTAATGCCATAGCAATAAATACAGCTCCAAAAGTAACATATAAATAATCCTTATTAATCAATCCATATGTCATAATTGGAACACCAGCAACTACTAAAAATATTGCAAAATAAAATTTTTTTATATAATCTTTTTTACTACTAGTAACCAATAATTTAGTTGCTTCTTCACCAGTTATAACTGTTCTATTATTAACTATCATAAATATCACTCCAAAACATTTTTGATTATAGATGATTATAAGATAATTGTCAAAAAAAATTTATAATTTAGACAAAAAAACATCGACACTGTTCTAAAGTGCCGATGCCAACGAAATATACAATTATTTAATAAATTAATCTTAGCGTTTTGTTTTTTGAAAATTTTCTTAGAAACCAGCTTTATAAACTCGTTCATCTTAGCTAAATTTATAATGTTTTAACTATTAACTATCTACAGGCCTTTTAATATCCTGTCTTTTCCGAAGTAATATTTAAATATATAATCAAGGAATATATCCTTCTATTACGATTATATATTATTATAAATAGCCTTTTTCCTTAACCTATAAGGATTAAAAAACTCAAGCATATTATATAAACCATATTTTCAAATATTTACATATCTTCAATACCTTTTTTTAACTATAGTCTGAAATATTATTTCCTCATCATAAATATTTAATTAAAAGACTGTTCGTTAAAATAATAAATTGTTTTGCAATAACTATAATATTATTTTAAGATTTTGTATCAATTCTAATTATTCTATGGCGCCTCCATCTTAATTTATTATATTTTAATAACATGATATATTTTACATGTGTTAAATAATTAAAATATATAAATATGCACCCCAAACGAGAAAAACTTATTTTTACAAATTATCTTATAACAATATATAAAGTCATATCTCATTTCAAATAAGAAGCTTTTAATGACTAATACCTAAATCCAGATTCAGGTTACTTACTTCTATATAGTATAGAAATATTAACATAGTCATTACCATCTGTTAAAATTTTTAATGATTTTGCAATCATTGAAGTATGCATATCATCCAAATATAAATATTATATTATGATGCTATCCAAAATGAAGTAACGTTTCCTTTTTTGTAGTAATTAAGAAGTTTAATAAAATAAAATGTTAATTTCTAAATTAATCTACAAGCTGTTTCTTTAAAGAAATGAAAAATAATATAATCTTAGCAAATTTTAATAACAATAATTAAATTTTCAATAAC
Organism: Acholeplasmatales bacterium; assembly: GCA_017542485.1. Lineage (GTDB taxonomy): Bacteria > Bacillota_I > Bacilli_A > Acholeplasmatales > Anaeroplasmataceae > Anaeroplasma. The sequence goes on along the minus strand of JAFXXC010000020.1, from coordinate 43,171 downwards.
TATTATGGCCTCATCACTCCATGTACAAGTTATTTATTCATTTAATATAACAACAATATTTCTTCAAAAAATACCTGTATTTAAATTTATTAATTAAATTATTCTATAAACGACTATACACTACTAAAGCTTTTATTTCCTTTTTTATATGCTCTAATAATACCTCTAACCATATTCTTAAATATCTTATTACTCGCTAGCATTGTCACTAAGGATTTCAATTTCCTTCTACCTGTGAAATCTAGAATATCGGAAAAACAAGTTTAACCAAAAGGGAATTTGGTACTGATATCCAGTTAATAAAAGTTAAATTTTGAAGTAATAGATATTAAAGCACAAAAATTGAAAATAATAATAAAACTATTTTTCTAATAAACCTCCTATTCAATTGCATACATCGTTTACTTCAATTACATTATAACATGAAAAAATCAATAAACAAACAAAATTTTTCTTGACAAAAAAAGAGATAATCTTATAGATTATCTCTAAATTTTTTAAAAATGGCAGCAACTACAGGATTCGAACCTGTGCATACCGGGGTCAGAGTCCGGGGCCTTACCGCTTGGCTAAGTTGCTATTACGCTTGAAATTATACAATAATAGTATACTAATTTCAAGCGAGTATAACCTAATTAAGCTCTAGATACGTATGTACCATCAATAGTTGAAACAATGATTTTTTCACCAGTTTCAATGAACATAGGTACCTTTAATTGATAACCAGTTTCTAAAACTGCATCCTTTTTACTTGTTGAATCGCCTTTTACTGCAGGTGCAGTATCTGTTACTTCTAATGTAACCTTATCATCTAAAGATACACCTAAGATTTCACTTTCATAGAATGTAACATTAACAGTTGAACCTTCAAGCATAAAATTCTTCTCCCACTTTAATCTTTCAGCAGAAATTTCAATTTGCTCATAAGTTTCATTATCCATAAATGCATATGAATCTCCAGAATTATAAATATATTGCATACTCTTTCTTTCGATATAGCATTTTTTGAATGCAGAATCACTACCCTTAAGAGCAGTTTCAGTAACTGTACCAGTTCTTAAATCCTTCATTTTTACTCTAACATAAGCTACCTTATTTTGTAAAACATGCATGAATTCAACAATCTGCATTAATTTTCCATCATATTCAATTACAACACCATTTTTTAAATCATTAACATTAATCATATTATCACCCTCACAAAATAAAGAGGAAACGTTTGGGTTTCCTCAATTATTTAATTTTATTATATTACTTTATGCAATAAATTGACTTCTTACCAGCGAATACTGATACACCATTATATTGACCACGACCATTTAGATCATCTTCAATTCTAATTAATTGGTTATACTTAGCAATTCTATCAGTTCTTGATGCAGAACCAGTCTTAATTTGACCAGCATTTGTACCTACAACGATATCAGCGATTGTAGTATCTTCAGTTTCACCAGATCTATGAGAAACGATTGCTGTATAACCAGCTCTCTTAGCCATTTCAATTGCTTCGAAAGTTTCAGTTAAAGTACCAATTTGGTTAACCTTAATTAAGATTGCATTTGCAACACCCATTTCGATACCCTTAGATAATCTCTTAGTATTTGTAACGAATAAGTCATCACCAACTAATTGAACCTTCTTACCTAACTTTTCAGTTAAATACTTCCAGCCCTCCCAGTCATCTTCAGCTAAACCATCTTCGATTGTAACGATTGGGAACTTTTCAGTAAGTGGAATATAATACTTATCAACCATATCATGTGAATTGAATTCACCCTTATCAGCCTTTAATGTATATAAACCAGTCTTTGCATCATAGAATTCAGATGCAGCAACGTCGATACCTAAGCAGATATCTTTACCAGGAACATATCCTGCAGCCTTAATAGCTTCAACAACACGCTCAAATGCTTCAGTATTTGAACCTAACTTAGGTGCATAACCACCCTCATCACCAACTGATGTTACATAACCATTCTTCTTTAAGATAGTCTTTAAAGCATGGAATACTTCAGCACCCATTCTAACAGCTTCCTTAATTGAAGGAGCACCAACAGGTAAAATCATGATTTCTTGGAAATCAATACAGAAATCAGCATGAGCACCACCATTTAAGATGTTCATCATAGGAAGTGGTAATTGCTTTGCATTGAAACCACCGAAATAGTTGTATAGAGGAATACCATAGAAATTAGCTGCTGCTCTAGCACAAGCCATAGAAACACCTAATGTAGCATTTGCTCCTAATTTACCCTTATTTTCAGTACCATCAAGTTCAATCATCATATGATCGATTGCTACTTGTTGAGTTACATCAAAGCCTAATAACTTTGGTGCGATTATATCATTAACATTTTTTACTGCCTTTTCAGTACCTTTTCCGTTATAACGTGACTTATCTCCATCACGTAATTCTAATGCTTCATGTTCACCAGTTGAAGCACCACTTGGAACTAAAGCACGTCCAAAAGCACCTGATTCAGTTGTAACCTCTACTTCAACAGTTGGGTTACCACGAGAGTCTAAAACTTCTCTTGCGTATACGCTTGTAATAAATGGCATAAAATTTACATCTCCTTAAAATTATATTTTGTTATTCTTTTAAACCATTCGTATTATACCATAACTATTTAAATAGTTAATAACATATAAATCTTTTTATTATTTGAAAACGTTTACTGAAAATTAAGAGTAATTAGCGTCTTCCTTTCGCAGTAACATAACATGCCCAAAAACCTATTATATATACTAATATGTTAACTATTCCAAGAATGATATTACCTGTATTCCCAATTTGAATTCCAGTAATTAGTGTTGAAACTGGAGATTTAATAAACGATAAATAAAACTCTCCATCAATTAATATATTGAAAAAATTACCAATTCCAAAGATACATAACCAATAAGTAAAAAAAGCTATAAACAAACCTAAAATCATAAATGGAATAGTTAAAACTGGATATAAAATATGGAAATTAAAATATGCTTTATATACTCTATATCCAATTAATATAGTTAAAACTATTAAACCAAAATGAATACTAACATTTATATAATCAAATAAATAATCTAAAGCTCCTGCAAGTATACCACCTAATATTGCAAAAACAATTCCATTTAATATTACATTTTTTAAATCATTTTTAAATATTGGTTCTCTCCAATTATTACTATTAAACATAAAAAATCACCAAATCTATTTTATTATTTTTGGTGATTTTATACAAGATATTAAATTATATATTTAACTATTCTTCAATACTAAATTCGTTACTATCTTTATCAAAGTTTCCAATAAAGTCTCTATCAAAATCTCCAACAAAATGAACAATAAACATCTTTAATCTTTTATATAAAACAAATGTAATTATAAAAACTGCTACATATCTAACTAAATTAAATGGAATTACACCAACAAATAAATAATATGCCATAAAATTATCATCTGTAACTAAACCTTGAGCTCCTAAAATAGTATCCATAGTTTTAGTTAATGCAGCTTGTGGGAATCCTGCAATACCCTTATATGCTGGAATTAGAATTAACCAGTTAGCAACAGTTGCCATAACTGTAGCTGATAACATTCCAATACCCATAGCACATAAAGCACCTTTTAAACTTCTATGCTTTTTATATATTATTCCAGCAACAATACATAAAGTTAATCCAATTAATACATCAGCAAATTCACCAACTCCTACAGTTGATGTACCAGGTAATTTACAGAAAAATCTAACAAAAACCATTAATACACCAGAAATTGGTCCATACATAAATGATACAATTAAAATAGGAACATCAGAAAATTGTATATCTAACCAACTTGGGAAAATTGGCAAATTAAATTTTCCAAAATAATATAGAATTACAGATAATGCACTAAATATTCCAATTACTGACATTTGTTTTATAGTAATTTTTTTAAAATTACATTTTTCTTGTAAAAATGAATATAAATACCCAAATGATAATAAGAATAATATAGCTCCACCAATTTCCATAAGATAAATATACCAGCCAGGTGAATATTTTGGTACATCATCAGTTTTGATAAAACTTTCCTTTAAATTATAATTTAAAATTACAGCAGTAATAATTAATCCTAACGAAATTGCTGCGATAATTATAAAAATAATTAAATTTTTGTAGACATTTTTTGAAGTCTTGCCTGACTTGTTTTCATTTTCCATTTTCTCCTCCTAAAGTATACATATACTTCAAAAAAAATATGCCCTTTTGGGGCATATAATTTAAAAGATTAAAAAATTTCTTCTCTCATCCAGACTCTACTGTCGGTATAGGAATTACACCTATTCATGCTAACGCTCGCGGACTTTACCGCCGGTATGGAATTTCACCAAACCCCGAAGTATATGAAAATTTACAATGAAATTATACTACTATATTCTATAACTGTAAATACTATTTTACAATTAATGATTTCGCAGTCATATCTGCTGGTACTTCTACATTTAATAATTCTAATAATGTAGGTGTAATATCAGCTAAAATACCATTTCTTAATTTGATATTTTTATCAGTTACAACAACAGGAACTGGATTAGTAGTATGCGCTGTATGAGGTTTTCCTTCCTCATCTTGCATCTTCTCTGCATTACCATGATCAGCTGTAATTAATGCAACTCCACCAACCTCATCAAGTGCTTTAACAACTTGTCCAACACAATCATCTACTGCTTCAACTGCTCTTACAGCTGCAGGAATAACACCTGTATGACCAACCATATCACAGTTTGCAAAATTTAAAATAATTGTATCATATTTTTGTGACTTGATTGCAGCAACAACTTTATCTTTTACTTCATAAGCACTCATTTCAGGCTTTAAGTCATATGTTGCAACTTTAGGTGAATTAACTAAAATTCTATCAGCGCCTTCAATTTCTCTATCAGCACCACCATCAAAGAAGAATGTAACATGAGCATATTTTTCTGTTTCTGCTATTCTTAATTGCTTTAATCCAGCACGTGATACAACATCACCATATAAATTATCAAGCTTTTGTAAAGGGAATGCTAATTCGCCTTTTACTTGATCAGCATATTTCATCATTGAAACATAACAAGTATATTTAGGACCTTTTGATGTATCAAGTCTATAAGGCTTATCAGGATTATAAATAATTCCTTCTGGATTAGACATTGCAGTTGAAATTTGAATTGCTCTATCTGGTCTAAAGTTTGCAAATACAATTGAATCACCAGTTTCAATCATACCATTTTTATCAGAAATAAATGGAACAACAAACTCATCAGTAACTCCAGCTTCATAGCTTTTATTAATACCTTCAATTGGATCAGCAAAATATTCACCCTTACAAATAGTCATTGCATCATAAGCCTTTTGAATTCTATCAAAATTCTTATCTCTATCCATTCCATAATATCTACCACCAACAGTAGCTACCTTAACCTTACCTTCATCCATAATCTTCTTTAAGAAGATAGTTGCACTTTTAGGTGGAACATCTCTACCATCTAAGAATGCATGATAATATACATCTTTAATACCTCTATCATGCGCAAGCTTAGCTATAGCAATGATATGTGAAGTATGTGAATGTACACCACCATCAGAACATAATCCAAAAATATGGAATTTTTTATTATTATTTAATGCATTATCAATTGCATTATTTATAGCAGTATTCTTAAAGAATTCACCTGTTTTAATAGAATTATTAATTCTAGAAAGACTTTGCCATACAATTCTTCCTGCTCCAATATTCATGTGTCCTACTTCACTATTACCCATTTGACCATCAGGCAAACCAACTGATTCTCCTGATGCATTAAGCTCCTTAGTATCATATTCACTAAATATTCTATCTAAATTTGGCTTTTTTGCCAAAGATACGGCATTTGTTGCACTTGGTGCAGCTAATCCATATCCATCCATTATAATTAAACAAACTGGTCTCATTTTATTACCTCGCCCCTAGATTATATACTAAATTATTCTATTCTTCCACACTTTTTTAAATAATAATAATTATTTACTGTAGTAGCGCCTATCCATTTAAGACTTGCACTATCTTCCTCAGGATAATCATTATAACCCCAATTACAATTACTATCCCATAATCCAAATGATTTAATACTATCAATTAAAAAATCACATTCTAAATTCTTTAATTCTTCTAATTTATTATTATTTAAATATAAACCACACTCTAATGGATGAATACCTTGATCATTAAAATCAGTTGATACTTTTTTTAATACATTATTAACTAATTTATTTTCAATCATTTCATATTTATCAGAATATATTTCTAATTTTCTTAATGAATTTAACAAACTCATAAAAGAAATTGCTTCATATTTATTAAATTCATTTTTCTCTTCAAAATCTTTTAAACAAACATCAAGCATCTTTAATGCTTTTTTATAATATGCTTTAGTTGGTTTACAAAATAATAATGTATAACCGATAATAGCGGCTGTTGGATTATATCCAAACATTTCCATATTTTCATCATTATAAGTAAATATTTTAGCATGAGCAAATTGATTATTTGTTATAACATTTGGATTCCACTTATTATCCTTAATCTCGCATCTATTATACAAATAATTAAAAGCTTTATTAATAATCGCATCAAATAATTCATTATCACAACTAGAATCAAATCCAGCCATATCTAATAATCTTAAAGCCTCATAAACCTGATATGGACTACTATTAATATTATAATTATCTATATGTAATCCACCTTTGAATCCACCATCTTTATTTTGGTAAAACATTAAACAATCTAATAATAATTCCTTATCTAATGTTCCATCTAAAATGTTAAACATACATACATCAACATCTCTTGCCTTTAAAGCAATTTGATTTGCCATATCGTTTCTTTTATCACTACTTAAATACTTCATATCGATACCTCAACCTATGTTATTTTACAATATATTAGATAAAAATTAAATAGATACTATAAAAATTTAAATAATTATTTTATAATTATTAATGGTGATTAAAGTGAATGCTGTAATGATTCATTACTACTTCTTTAAAGATGTAGTATCAAAATTAGATTTAAATATTCAAACTTGTTTAGATTATGATGACAATCTAATTTTTAATCTTGCCAATTTTAACACAACACCATCTTTTTATAAATTATTTAATTTATATAAAAATGATAAATACAAAATACAAAACTATTTTGATGGTAATGACTTTAATTCATTCATAGTAGATTGCATTATAAATTTACAAAAAGATAATGATTACAAAAAATTATTATTCCTATATGCAATGGTCTCACATAAAATACTTAATAATTATTTATATCCATATGTACATGCCTTAAAATCAAATGATTATTCATTTAATATTGCATTAAATATGTTAGATTTTTATTATTCTAAATGGCATGGATACGATATAACAAAAGAATCAATTTATAAAACATTCCAAAACTCTTTTATATATTATGATTATATGGATGAATTAATAAGAAATCCATTAATAAAAAACTTTAAATTGATGTCTTCACAAGCATATTTTAATAGATGTTATAAAAAGAAAAAGAAATTCTATAAAAAATATGCAAAAGTAAGATTTAAAATAATCTATTTATCATTATTATCAATATTTTATCTAAAACATGGTATTACTCCAAAAGAATTCCCATACAAAGATAAACTAGATACAAAATTACTAAACAAGAAAAAAGAATACTTTAAAATAGGTGAAAAAGAATATAATGATACAGTTGAAGAAATAATACAAAAAGCATTAAAAGAAACTATTTCTACTATCCAAGCAATTAATTCTTATTTATTTTCAAACAATGATACAAAAATCCGTAAAATATTTAATATACCTGAAACTAAAAAATTATAGGACGCATCAGATGAGGTTATGATGCGTCCTATTTTTTAATCATATACAGTTCCTATTTTTTGCATTAATGCTTCAAATTCTAATTTTGGAAGTGGTTTACTATATAAGAAACCTTGTGCATTATTGCATCCAAGCTTTAATAAAAACTCAGCCTGTGATTTTGTTTCTACTCCTTCACAGATAACATCAATATTTAATCTCTTAGCCATATCAATAATACTTCCAATAATAATTTCATCTGAATCATTCAATATATCTCTATTAATAAATGATCTATCAATCTTTATTTCATTTACTTTAAAATCTCTTAAAACAGATAATGATGAATAACCTGTACCAAAATCATCTACTGATGTCATAATGCCATTTTGATGCATTATATCAATAAATGTAGCTAATCTTTCGTTTTCTTCTAAATTAGTAGTTTCAGTTACTTCAATAACAATATCTCTTGTTTGTACATTATACTTTTTAATAATATCAATAATTCTCTTTTCAATGTCTTTACTTTCAAAATCACGTCTTGAAATATTACATGATGCAGGAACAATCAAATGACCTTGATTACGATAATTATGGATATCTTTACATAATGTTTCTAACACAAATAAATCTAAATTTAATATCTCGCCATTTCTCTCAAGAACAGGAACAAACATTCCAGGTGGAATAATCTTTCCATCTTTAATCCAACGTGATAATGCTTCAACACCAATTATCTTACCTGATTTTATATCAACTTTAGGTTGATAATAAACGACAAAATTACCACTTCGTAATTCTTCTTTAAATGTACCCTCAATATCCTTAACTGTATTAACCATATCTAATAATTCAGGTGTTAATTTTACAACTATCTTTTTTGTATTTCTAGCATATTGACAAGCTGTTGAAGCTCCTGAAACAATTAATTCATAATCAATATCATTTGTTTCAATTTCTGTAAAACCAACAATACCAATTAAATTAATCTTTTTCTTTATATTATCTTTCTTAATATAAACCGGACACATTGTAACTAAATTAATAAATTCTTCATGTCTTAATCTATTTATAAACGCAACGAAATTATCTCCACCTAAATGTCCTATCGCCTCATCATCATAAATAAAATCCTTTAATGCATTCGCATATCCTAAAATAGCTTCATCACCTTGTTTAGATCCAAATATTTTATTAATTAACCCAAATCCCTTTATATTAATAAAATAACTATTATAATTCTTAAAATCTACAGTTCCCTTTAACTTAAGTATTTCTCTCATAAAACCTTTTATATTAGGCAAATGAGTATTTGGACTAATAAATTCAGCATCCTCTGCTTTTTTAAGTATCATATATTTATCATGATGCATAGATACAATTCTTAATAAAATATCAATATTATTCATATCTTCGTCAGTTAACTTATAACTATCCTTAGATTTGTAATATAGATATGTGTGTTCATCATGAACATATTGAATCTTACAATTTCTATCAATATCCTTATCAACAATAAATTCATAATGCTCACCTAAAGATGTGGCAACAATTTCAACCATTCCCACATGTAAATCATCTTTAACATATTTTAAAGCATTTTCTAAAGAATTCTTTTTATCCTCACTACTATCAAGGATTTCAATAAATTTAGTTAAATCGAACATAGCTATCGCTTCCCCAAAGTGTCACTCATATATAAAGAATTATAGCATATTAAATATAATAAATCTATATTTTATGTTAAAAGAAAAAAGCAGACTAGCTGCTTAATCATCAATTTTAGTTGATTTATATTCCATATAAACCTTTTCTAATTGGAAATGTTCTCTTTCTTCTTTAGTAAATACTGATAATATTACACTATTACAATCTACTAATACCCATGGAGAATTCTTACCTTCAATATGTCTAATATTATATTCAGTATCCTTTAATCCATCCTCAATATAACTAACTATTGCATCTGCTTGTCTAAGACTATCTACACTTGCTAAAATCATTTTATCATAAAAAGGATTTCTTCCTTCCATATCATAAACTAAGACATTATTTCCATTAACCTTTTTAACACAATCAATTAATATTTCTTCTAAATTCATTTATTAAAAACCTTTCTCTTATATTCTTCTAATACTTTTAATTGCTCAGGATGAGCAACACTACCATTTTCATTACAATGCTTTGTTGTAGCTAATAATGATTCATAAATAGCTCTATTCATATCACCATTAACTAATATTTCTCTACATCTTATACAATCAGGATATTCTCTATTTTTTTCAGTAAAATCAGCTATCATTATTATTTCTTCTAACTTAGACATACCACATCTTCCAAAAACATGATTATGAATTGCATTATATATATCCTCATCATATTCGAATTTTAATTTATAATTATAAGCTGATAAATATGCATGATATAAAAATGGATATTTCTTACATTCTTCCTTTTCTTTATCATTTAACATATATTCATACTCATTTGGATCATCATATTTAGAATAATCATGCATTAAAGCAGCTATTTTAGCCTTCTCAACATCAACATCATATCTTTTAGCTAATAGTTCAGCCATCTCACATACACCAAATACATGCTTTAATCTTTTTTGATGTTCACTTAATTTATCACTTACTAGCTTTCTCGCCACTTCCGATAATTGCATCTGTAACATACACCTCTGTATTATCTATTACTTTAATATTTATTTCACATTCGCCTATTATTTCTGCAAAACCAAATCCAGAAAACCAAATATCCTTTTTTTTCTTACCATCAAGCTTAATATTAATATCTTTATATTTAATATTATCCTTCTCATCAACAGTTGGAGGATTTAAAATTCCACCAATTTGTGTTTCTAATAATTTACTTAAATTATCTGTTTTACATCTATGGATATACAAATCATTAGATGTATACATAATTACAGAAATTCTTTCATTAGTATTAAATGACATAAACGCAAGTCCTGCAAAAGACAACGTATTACCATCAGAAATTTGGAATGTTTTAGGCTTCATTTCATTAGATGGCATTATCTTTTTATAGCTTATAGGTAAAAGTGATTCTAAAACATCATTTTCATTAATTAATCCTGGAGTATCCATCAAGGCCTTATTATCTTCAAAAAATGGTATTCTAATCTCATTTAAAGTAGTTCCTGGAATAACACTTGTAGAAATAACATCATCAGTAATAGATGTATTTGCTTTAATAATTGCATTAATTAATGATGACTTACCAACATTTGCACAACCTACAAAATATACATCTCTACCACGTCTTGCCATATCTATTGTGTTGGTCAAATGATCAATATAATATCCTTTTTTAGATGAAACAATATGTATAGCAAGTACTCTAAAAAATATTTTTTCACATTCCTTACTTAACCAATTAACAATATTTGATATATTAGTTGATTTAGGAAATGTATCATATTTATTCGCAACTAAAATAACATCTTTATTTCTTAATTTATCAATCATTTTCTTGTTAAAAGTTGATTTGAATTGAAAAATATCAACAATAAAAATGATTAATCCATTTCTTTTAATTACCTCATCAATAACCTTCTCATAATCACTATTTGAAGCTACTACTTTTGGCAATTCATTATAATGCATTAATCTAAAACATCTTTTACAATATTTTGAATCATTATTTAAATTTGGAATAAAGCCTGGCTTATTTTCATTTTCATCCTGTAAAATAGCACCACAGCCATTACATTTTCTAATTATCATTTTCACCATATTCCTTTAATTTTAAATTATATTCATCAGGATATTTTTTCTTTATTCTTTTTAAGAAAAATCTTTCAAGCTTACGATTAAACCTTGTAGGTCCAATATCAGTAGATTTATCAATTGCGCCAACTAAAATTGACTTAATCTTACATCTTCCAGCCCCAAAAATATCAGTCATTATTTGATCACCAATTATTACTACCTGATCTTTTGTATAATTTCCCTTAGCCACTTTCTTTATTGCCTTTTTTATTCCTCTTTTTAAAGGCTTAGTAGAAAACTTAACATAAGGTATGTCAAATGCTTTAGCGAAATTATCAACTCTTGTCTTCCTTGAATTAGAAACCAATAAAAATTCAAAGCCCATATCTTCTATTTTCTTTTTTAATTCAAATAGTTTTTCATTAGGCATAGTTTCTTTATATGAAATTAATGTATTATCTAAATCAGTTAAGATTAATCTAATCCCATCATTATATAATCCTTCATAATCTATATCATAAATTGATTTATAAAAATAGGTTGGAATCATTTTTTTAATCATTTCAAAAAACCTCAAAAATATTATACATTAATCAAAAAAAACATTCAATTATTTATTTATTAGTAGTATAATATCACTCGTTTGGAAGTGATAATGTGACATTAACAATTATACTTTCAATAATAGGTATATTAGGAATGTTATTCTGTATTTTTAAATTTCCTAATGTAAAAATAAAAAATCATATATTTGATACATTTTATTTACCTATATTGATTGTTGCTATAATATTTTTAATATTCCCAATATTTGATAAGACTGGATTATTTAATATATTATTCTCTAATTCAAAGCTTAATCCATTAAAAATATTGGTATTATTTATATCAATATCATTTATATCAATAACACTTGATGAGGCAGGATTCTTCTCATATATTGCCGTAAAATTTATTAATAGATTTAAAGCAAATCAATATACATTGTTCTTATCACTTTATATATTAATATCAATTTTAACTATATTTACTTCAAATGATATTGTAATATTAACATTTACTCCTTTTATATTATATTTTTCTAAAAGAGGTAATATAAACCCTATTCCATTTTTAATTATGGAATTTGTTGCAGCGAATACATATTCTATGTTACTACCTATAGGTAATCCTACTAATATATATTTATCTTCAATATATGAATTAGATTTTATTACTTACTTATCTAAAATGTTACTACCTACATTATTTGTAGGAATAGCATCAATACTAATACTTTTATTATTATTTCATAAAGAATTAAACAAAAAAATAGAGGTATTTGATGATAAACCTGTTCATATTAATAATCAATTTATTTGTATAGTGTCATTAATTCACTTAGCACTTACAACAATATTATTAGTAATTAGTAATTATATTAATATTGAAATGTGGATTATTGCCTTATCATTTGGTATATCTTTATTATTATTTATAACAATATATGGAATTATTAAAAAGAATCATTTATACATATCAAGACCTATAAGAAGATTACCATATACATTAATTCCGTTTATTTTATCAATGTTTGTTATAATAATGGCATTAGAATCATATGATATATTCTCTATAATTCATAATTTATTTGAAAATATAGAAAATCAAAATTTAAAAGAAATAACTTATCTAGTAGCTTCTACTCTATCATGTAATTTAGTTAATAATATTCCAATGACTATAGCATTTGGTTCAATATTACAAGGTACAGAAAACACAACAGTAATATACGCAACTATAATAGGTTCAAACTTAGGTGCAATCTTATCTCCAGTAGGTGCATTAGCTGGAATAATGTGGATGAGGATATTAAAACAAAATGATGTAGATTATGGTTTTACTAAATTTGTTAAGAATGGCTCAATAATAACAATTGCACTTTTATTAGCTTCTGGTATTGCCTTATTAATAATATAAAAATGGACTATCCAACAAATGAACTGAGTCTTGTCAAGTAGATAGTGGATTTAAAAAAATAATTAAATAAGATTTGATGGAATTTGGGCATAATACCTATATTGATTAGGTGTTGTGCCCAATTTCTTTTGTAATCTCTAATTATTGTAATTAAATATATATACTTCAATTTTATTTATTAATGCTTGTTCATTTTCAAAATGAATTCCATGGAACATTTCTGATTTAAGTATTCTAAAGAATCCTTTCATAGGTCAATTATCTATACATCTACCAACTTTAGACATGGATTGAATCATTCCATTTTCATCTAGCTTCATCTTAAATATTTTAGATGTGTATTGGAATCCCATATCACTATGGAAAATAGAATGAGCACCTCGAACATATTATTATCTATTATAACAAATTATAATAAAAAAAGGCTATTTAGCCACCAAATATTATGGTTACTAAATAGCATTATTATTATGGCATTACATTATTTTTAGCATCAATAACATAATCAGCTTCAAGAGTCTCTTGACCGAAACCATTATCGATACCAATTGTAACGAATCCTCTCTTCTTTCCTTCTAATATATATTTATTAACATCCTCAAATAAAACGACATCGGCACCTTGTGCATTTTTAAGAATGTCTTTGAAAATATAATCGTAATAATAAGGTTTTGTTTTATTTCCTTCAACAATAAATGTATTTGTATCAGAGAATTTACCTAATAAACCCCATGTCTTTAACATTTTTAAAATTAACGCTCTATTTTGAGCAGATACAAGGAAAATTCTAATACCAAATGTATCAGCTAATACTTCCTTCATAAATGGGAATGGTTCAGACTTAGATAAAATTAACTTTTCAGCAATTTTATTTCTTTCTTTAAAATATTTTTCATATCCTTTTCCCTTATCGCCACCAATATTAATATTATAGTCTTTTTCAATTTCTTTTATAAATACTGTTTCAGGCTTTCCAAGATATGACATAATATGAGGTAAATCAACCTCTATACCAAATTTTTTCTTTAAAAGTTGGTTATGAGCCTCCCAGTGAATTCTTTCAGTATCAGCGATTGTACCATCTAGGTCGAAGATGTACGCTCTTTTGTCTCCCAGCATTTTCCTAAACTTGTCTGTCATATTTACTTCCTCCAATAATTTCGATTCTTCCTATTTATTATTATATACCTATAATATTTCTTTGTCAAAAACGTTTTCAATAATTTTCATTATTTTCATAATTTTAGTATTATTTTTTGCTATTATTAAAATTTTTCAATGAAATGACTATAAAAAAAAGTATTAGCAATAAATACTAATACTTCTTAATTGTTTTTTTGAATTTATATGGAGTAACTTGATATACATAATAATTTAACCAGTTATAGAATAAAATATTCGCAGTAGATCTCCATAATACATTAACATCACCATCAAAATAATAATTCTTTGGCTCTTCTATAGGAAGTCCTTTATCTAAATCTCTTTTATATTCCTTATCAAGAGTATATTTATCATATTCAAGATGTCCTAATAAGAATAATTTTTTATTATCTTTAGATTTAACGATAGTCGCACCAGCTTCTTCTGATTTAGCAAGCACAATTAAATCTGGATTATTTAATAAATCATTATCATCGATTGAAGTATGACGAGATTGTGGCACATAGAATACATCATCAATACCATTTAACAATGGTTCATAAATAACCATTTTCTTATGAGGAAATATACCAAATAATTTTTTAGGTAATTGATGTTTTTGAATACCATAATGATAATATAAAGCAGCTTGAGCACCCCAACAAATGTACATTGTTGTAGTAACATATTTTTCAGCATAATTGAATATTTTAGTTAATTCTTTCCAATATTCAACCTCTTCAAATGGCATTTGTTCAACAGGAGCACCTGTAATAATCATACCATCAAAATGTTTATTCTTTATTTCATCATATTCTTTATAGAATGCCTCTAAATGACTTGATGACGTATTTTTTGATACATGTGATTTAGTTTTCAATAATGTTAAATTAACCTGTAGTGGTGTATTTGCAAGTAATCTTGATAATTGAGTTTCAGTCTCAATTTTAGTAGGCATCAAATTTAAAATTAATATTTCAATTGGTCTAATATCTTGGCTACTTGCTCTATTTTCATTCATAACGAAAATATTTTCATCACTTAAGGTTTTAAATGCTGGTATATTTTCAGGTATTACAATAGGCATATTATAACCTCTCTAACGCTTGTTTTAAGTCCTCGATTAAATCTTCTTTATTTTCAATTCCACATGACATTCTAACAAGTCCTGATGGAATTCCGGCTTCTATTAATTGTTCTTCAGTTAATTGTCTATGAGTTGATGAGGCAGGATTTAAGCAACAAGTTCTTGCATCTGCAACATGTGTTTCAATTGCAGCTAACTTTAATGCCTTCATAAATTTTTCTGCATTAGCCTTACCACCCTTGATAGTGAATGAAACAACTCCACATCCACCATTTGGTAAATACTTCTTTGCTAAATTATAATATTTATCAGTAGGAAGTCCTGGATAGCTTACACTTTCAATCATAGGATGCTTAGATAAGAATTCGGCAACAGCTTGACCATTTTCAACATGCTTAGGCATACGTACATGAAGTGACTCTAATCCTAAATTTAGAATAAATGCATTTTGAGGAGATTGAATTGATCCAAAGTCTCTCATCAATTGAGCTGTACATTTAGTAATAAATGCACCTTCTTTACCAAATTTTTCTGCATAAACTATTCCATGATAAGACTCATCAGGAGTACAAAGTCCTGGGAATTTTTCCTTATGAGCCATCCAGTCAAATTTACCTGAATCAACAATACATCCACCAACTGCAGCACCATGTCCATCCATATATTTTGTTGTAGAATGAGTAACAATATCAGCACCCCATTCAATTGGTCTACAATTAACAGGTGTTGGGAATGTATTATCAACAATTAGAGGTACACCATGCTTATGAGCAGCCTTAGCAAATTTTTCAATATCTAAAACTGTAAGTGCTGGGTTTGCAATTGTTTCACCAAATACAGCTCTTGTATTTTCATTAAATGCAGCATCTAATTCTTCTTCAGTAGCATCAGGTGAAATAAATGTAGTCTTAATACCCATCTTAGCCATAGTTACAGCTATTAAATTAAATGTACCACCATAAATAGATGATGAGCATACAATATGAGATCCACATTCACAAATATTGAATAATGCGAAGAAATTAGCAGCTTGACCAGATGAGGTAAGCATAGCTGCTGTACCACCCTCTAATGCTGCAATCTTAGCAGCAACATAATCATTTGTAGGATTTTGTAATCTAGTATAAAAATAACCCGAAGCTTCTAAATCAAAAAGCTTACCCATATCTTCACTTGTATTATATTTAAATGTTGTTGATTGAACGATAGGAATTTGTCTTGGTTCACCATTTTTTGGAGTGTAACCAGCTTGTACACATAAAGTATCTATATTTTTCAAAATAAGCATCTCCTTTAAATAAAAAACATTGAAAATATTTTATCATTTTGATATGTAAAAGTCAATAATTCAAGGCTATTTAACATATATGTTAATACTATAATCTGCGATAAGTTATTATTATATTTAAAAATTATTTATTAAAAAGAAAAGGAGCTTTCGCTCCTTAATCAATATTAATTTTCAGAAACTTCTTCTTTAGTCTCTTCTTTGTTTTCTTCCTCTTTAGTTTCAGCCACTACCTCTTGTTTTTTATTTCTACCAATATTACAAATTATATTAGTAATAATACCTAAGATTAAGGCTGCAGCAACCTCAGTAATTGTTACTTTACCGAATGAAACAACCATTCCACCTACACCACAAATAAGAATTACTGATACAACAAATAGATTTCTATTATCGCCTAAATCCACATCCTTAATCATCTTTAAGCCTGAAACAGCGATGAAACCATAAAGAACGATACATACACCACCCATTACACATGAAGGTATTGTAGCTAAGAATGTTACAAATGGAGCAATGAATGATAATATAATACATAATATTGCTGTACAGAAAATTGTAATTACTGATGCGTTTTTAGAAATAGCAACACAACCTACTGATTCACCATATGTTGTATTAGGACATCCACCAAAGAAAGCACCTGCCATAGAACCAACACCATCACCAAGTAATGTATTTGATAGACCTGGATCAGTTAATAAATCATGATTAATAACTGTAGATAAGTTCTTATGGTCTGCAATATGTTCAGCGAAGCATACAAATGCTACTGGAATATAAGCTACTGCTATTGTTCCAAAGAATGAGAAGAAATCACCAGCTGATTCAAAATCATTAAAGCCCTTAAATGCTTCAATAAATGTAAATTCAGGGTACCACTTCATATCCTTAAATAAACCAAAATTAATAACTTGTAATTCAGTATTATCAGCTGCAGCACCAATACCAGTAAATACTGCAGCAACTAGATATCCTGCAGCGATACCAATAATAAATGGAATTGCCTTAAAGAATTTCTTTGAGAAAATTGATACAACGATTGTTGTAAACATAGTAATTAAACCAATTACAATACATAAATAAATATTTGCATCATAAACTGAATTACCTTTTTGTAAATCACTAATAGCATTTCCTGCAAGTGATAATCCGATAATTGCTACAGTTGGTCCAATTACTACTGCTGGCATAATTTTATTAATCCATGCAGTGCCAGCCTTTTTAACTACTAATGCAATAACAACATAAACTAAACCAGCTAATATTGCACCAATAATTAATCCTAAATAACCAACTTGAACAGTTACAGCTCCAGCAAATGCTGCTGCCATACTTCCTAAGAAGGCAAATGATGAACCCAAGAATACAGGGCTCTTAAATCTTGTAAATAACAAATAAACTAAAGTACCAACACCCGCACCAAAAAGTGCTGCAGATTGGCTCATACCATTACCAACGATAGCTGGAACGGCAATTGTTGCAGCTAATATAGCAAGTAGCTGCTGGAATGCAAAGATAAGAATCCTATGATAAGGAGGTCTATCTTTTACATCATAAAGTAATTTTTCCATCTTTTCTTTCTCCTTTTTTACTCTTTTTAAATTCTATCATTTTTATTTATTATTTTCAATAATAAAGAAAGAAGAATTAACCAATTTTAGGTTAATTCTTCTTTAATATTTAAATTACAAATAACGCAAAAAGAGGGTATTTTACCCTCTTGGAATGCTGTCGATAAATTTTCTTAATGAGCCATCTAAGAAATCTTCTTTTCTAGCAAATAGGAAAACTTTATCATTTATTCTAACTGTTTTACCTTCTAAAGCAACTGTAGCACCAATGAAGAAAGCCAAATGCTTATTACCATCAGCCTCTTCTAGCTTTTCAAAATTTAATAATACCGGATTTCCATCTCTAATTTCTAGTACTAAATCACGTGCTAATTCATCATCATTAATCATTTCCTTCATAATGATTCTATCTGATGCTTTAGAAACCTCTTCTAATTCTTCTTTATTCTTTTTACCAAACAACATAATTAATCAGCCTTTCTAACAGCAGGAAGTACTGTAGCTTTTGTACCCTGACGAACCATTATTAAAGTAGTATCAGTATATTCTTGTAATAATGACATTCTTTGAGGTGGACATGCGATTAAAACTTGTAATGGCATTGATGAAATAAATTCCATCATTGCACGCATACGGTTTCCATCCATCTTATCAAATACCTCATCGAACATTACTATACCAATTGGATCTCCACCTGCAAATCCACTCTTTGTATATACACGAACAAATGAAGCTATAATTGCAACATAGAATGGTACTTGTGTTTCACCACCGGATTTTTCTTTGAATACTTTTGAATATGTCATTGTTTCGCCATCTCTATTGATGATCTTAATATCATAATCCATATATGTTCTATAATCAGTAAACTTATTAATAGCACCATTACTATTTAATTCATCCATAGTTAATGATTCAAATAATTCTCTAATTTGTTCATCATACTTATTTTGGAATTCATAAGTAAATAGACCTTGATCTAAATCAACAATTTCTGATGTAACCATATCATAGAATTGTGCATATTCACTACTTCTAGGGAAAATAAATTCATATCTATCATTACCGAATGTAATACTACTTAATGTTTCATTAATCTTTGATATTTCTTGCTCAGCAGTTAAAATATTATTTCTTAGCTTAGCAATGAAATCTTCTTTAAATACTACTTCAGCTGATTCTCTAGCAGATCTTACTTTTTGTTCATAAGTAATTAATTCACTCTTTTCAAGCTTATTTAATTCTGCTAAGAATTTATTCATTTCATTTACACCAACTGATAAAGTAGAACTATACTTATTAATATATGCATATTGCTTAGATACTAAATTATCATTTAATGTATTATAGCTATTTTCCTCTGTCTTATATCTAGATTCATAAGTTTGTAAAGCTTGCTTAAATGACATACCTTGAACAATTGATTGATATTCATCCTTTGCTCTTTCAACAATTGATGCATTATCACCAGCTAATGCCTTTAAATTTTCATTTAATGCATTTAATTCTACAGTCTTTTCTTGAATATTCTTATTATATGTTTCTATACGGCTCTTAATACCGCCAATTTCCATTGATAAATCAATCTTCTTTTGATCATTTGCTTTGATAGTATTTTGAACTTTAGTATAATCATTTTCAATATCAGATGTAGTAGCATGCTCACTTCTTGCTTTTTCTTTATTTAAACCAACTAAAGCCTCACGCTCTTTTTGTAACTCAAGTGCATCTTCTAAATCCTCTAAAATAGTACTTATATTCAAAGAATCTAATAAATCTATTTCTTGAGTTAAAGCTTCACTTTGTTGATTTAATTCAGTATATCTCATCTTAGCATCCAATGCTTTTTTATTCATAGCTTCAATACTACGTGCAGCAGCATCCTTACCCATAAATGGACGTTCAACATTTGGATTAAGATTTCTAGTAACATATCCTTGATAGAATAATAAATCATTAGTAATAGCTCTTGAATATTTTTCAAGTTCTAATGGATCATTTACCATAATAACATTACCATATGCATAATTTATATAGCATCTTGCATCAGTATTTTCACAATCAATAATAGATGCAATAGAGTTTTTCTCACATGTTTTGTATTCACCAATACGCTTTGTATTAACTAAACCAACACCATAAATCTTATATCTACTCTTAATTCTATTAAATATTTGCAATGCTTGATCATAATATCTTGGTTCAACAATTAACATAAATCTATTATTACCTAATAGAATTTCTACTGTATCAGCCCATTTTGGATCAGTTATTTCACATAATTCTGCTAATAAATGAACGTTAATATCATAATTATATATACGCTTTAAGCCTTCTTGAATTTCTTCTCTAATAGCTACAAGTTGAGGATTATAATTAAGTTTGTTTTGACCAAGTCTTCTTATAGTAGCTGAAATTGTATTAATTTCATCTAATACTTCTTTTACTTTATCCTGAATTATACCTAATTCTCTATTCTTTCCATTTTTAACAGCTAATAATCTAGTTGAAATATCTCTTAAAATAACCTTAGTTTCTTCAACTTGGTCACGGCTTATTAATGATAAATTAACATTTGATAATTCTTGATAAATCTTATCAGTACCTAAATGTCTTAATTCATTAACAACATCCTTAAATTGAGTTACTCTTCTTAAGAATGTTTGTTCATTAGCTTCTAATCTTTGAATATTAGTTTGAGTCTTTAAAATTTGTCTTGAAACAAATTCTGATGCCTTAAATGTATCATTTGTTGATAACATATTATAAAGTTCTCTTGCATGATCTTGAAGTGATAAGATTTCAACATCTAAATCATGTAATTCTCCTTCTTTTCTTTCCTTTAAGGCTTCTTCTTTTAATATTTCTTTCTTAAAGTCAGCTATTTCATTTCTAACTTTTTCTACATCGAATAGATGCATTAAATATTCTAAATAAGATTTGTTTTCTTCGATCTTTAATATTTCTTGATATACAAAATCAATTTCCTTTAAATCAGAAATCTTATTTTGAATTAACTTAAGTGTATTTTCTAATTCTTTATATGCTCTAATTGAATCTTGAATTGCAGAAACATCGATTTCTTTTTCTTCAAGTATATTTTGATAAATAAAGTCCTTTACATCAGCAATTGGCTTAAATGCTAAAGCCTTTGGAATTAATCTATAGAAATCTTCATTAATAGAACCAAAAGCATTTCTAAAGCCACGCTTAGCTTCCTTTTTAGTCAAATAAAATTCAAATAATGGATTATGCTTTCTAAAATCAACTGTACCATAAATAGTCTTTTGATCTGAAATAAACATAGAATCATTAATTGGTTCATTTGAACGATAAAATAATGTTTTAACTGGTTGTAAATCATTAAATGCATCAATTACTGCACCAACTGTAAAATTTGAATCAGTTTTTTCATCATGAAACTCTAATGCAACATGACCAGAAACATCTCCATTACGAAGATATTCTCTATCATCCATACCAAGCTTACACTTAACATAACCCTTTAAATCTCTTTTACCTTTTTCATTAGCTGCTAGGTTAAATACTGTATCACCTGCAGTTAATACATATGTAATAGCATCCATGATAGTTGATTTACCAGATGCATTTGGACCTGTAAGTAAAGTATTTCCATTTATAATAATAGTTTCATTTGACAAGTAATGCCAATTTATTAATCTTACTTTTACAAGCTTCTTCATAGATTATTTTGCCTCCTCATTAGCAATTTTATTAATTGTATTGAATACTTCAGTTATATCCTCACTCTTAATTGCCATAAGGATAGTTGGAAGAATAACTAATCTACAGCTTGCTGAAGTAACATCACCAGTTATTTCAATTAGATTATATCTTCGAAGTAATCTTAATGATGAAACTAAATCAGTTTTATTAAGTTTCTTTTTGATTTCAAGCATATCATATTTAGTATGAATATCTGATACAGCACAAACTATATTTTCATTTAATGATGTATCTTTCATCTTCTCATGATATAAAAGTCTTAAAATTAATAATACTAAAGATTCATCTCTTCTTAACTTTAAAGTATTAGCAGCTGATGCACCAGATAGCATAACACTACCAGATTGCATATCAAGCTCAATTTCATATCCTAATATCTTAAAAAACTCATCAAACACTTCTTTATAGCTCATAAGAAAATAATATGCTTCCTTATTATCCTTCTTATCTCTTGATAAGAATGTTGATGCAAGTAATTTATTTGCAGTATCTTTAAAATTTTGTTGCTGTGTAACAGTCATTTTTTCTAATGCGTCTAACATTTCATATCTCCTTAAAGTGCCTTTTTAATTTCAAAATTTCTAATCATATAATCTTTTGTAGTAACAAAATCATCAAATATTGTTATAACAAATTTATGCTCAGATGCATAAATGATAGAATATATGACCATTATTAACTCTTCCCTAGTCGAATCATAATTTAACATAGATGAGGCTTTAAATAATCCACTCTCCATATTAGCTTCAACAAATGCTTTTATTTCATCTTCATTATATAGATTCTTAAACTGATTCATAAATTCATCAGTCATTTCAAATCCAGCAATACCAAAATCATCAAGCATTTGATTATAATTTCTAGTATATGAACCTCTTGGTGCATATAATGAATTTGTTCCATCAATAATTTTTAAAACTGGTAATTCATATAAGCCATCAACAAGTCTTAATGCTTTATCAATCTTTCCAGCCTTATTACTATCCTTAACATATTTTAAAATAGTATTAAGTTTTCCAACAACATTATCCTCTTCTGTTAATAAGAATTTAATCTTACCAATTGTTGAATTGATATAATTCTTATTCTTATTATCAATTTCAACAACAAAATCTTGAATAGCATTAAATGCATCTATTACTTCATCTATTTGTCTAATAGCCCTATCAACAGCCTGATCAGTTGTTTTAACAAATGGTAAATAATTCTTACTTATTGCATTAACAATAGATTCATTAGTCTGCATCTCTTCTAATCTAGTAATTATTGATAAACGATATCTATCAATATTATCTGATATTTTTAATTTTGTATAACTTGTATCATAAATATCATTCTTATATGCAATTAATTTTTCCATTAGATTCTTAATATCTGTATTTTCTACAACTGATGTAATATAATCCTTCATTCTTGCATCCATTCTACGAAGTGCACGAATTAACTGCTTTGTATTAGAATAAACTAAACTAAATGTTAATGCATAATCAACATCATCAGTTTGTGATAATAACGAATTAATAGAATAAATATAACCATGATATTCATTTGGATTAATGAAATCAGCAGGTAATTCATCTGATGAATATTCAAATTGAGGATATGCGTTAATTAATGCTTCACAAATGATAATAGCATCATCACTAAAATTTAAAACCTCAATATAATCATTCGTTACATCAATATATATCCAGCCACATTCTTCCATTCTTCTAAGAATATAATTAGCTAAATCTCTTTTGTTAGTTGGGTTAGATTCTTCATCTTCCTCATCTTCTGCATCAAACAAATAATTCTTATTTGTTTCTAAAAAATAAGCCAAATCATCTACTACTATTTTCTTATCAATACCCAAAATAGTACCAGTCTCATATACCTTAAAAACCTGTAGTATACTTGATAAATATATTCTCTTATTTTTTGATGCTAAAAGGGAAAAGAAGTTGTCTGGGACCATATCAAAAAAATCCATTTTTAACTTTTCCTCCGGCCTTTCAAAAATATATTATTATTATAGCAAAAATAAAGCGCTTTTACAATTTGATAAAGATTACTTTTTGTGAATTTATCATAAATTTAACTTATGAAATGTATAAATATTATAAATTTTATTAATAACAAAAAAAGAGCATTAATTCATGCTCTTATACGTTAAATTTGAATAGTAAAATATCTCCATCTTTTACCTTATAATCTTTACCTTCTTGTCTTACTAAACCTGCTTCTTTTGCCTTTAACATAGATCCACATTTAATAATATCATCATAAGCAACAGTCTCGGCTCTAATAAAACCACGCTCAAAATCAGAATGGATAATTCCAGCACATTCTGGAGCTAACATACCTTTTTTAAATGTCCATGCTCTACATTCGTCAGGGCCAGTTGTAAAATATGTTGCATAACCTAATAAATCATATGTTTCTCTTACTAATATATTTAATCCTGGTTCAGATACTCCATAATCAGCTAAAAACATTTCTTTTTCTTCATCATCAAGTTCAGATAATTGAGCTTCAATATCTGCAGATATAGAAATGCACTTAGCATTAGTTTTATCAGCATACTCTTTTAATTTTTTATAATTTGGATCACTAGATGCATCTGCAATATATTCTTCACTTACATTTGCAACATACATAAAAGGCTTAAAAGTTAACAATTGGTAATTATTAACATATTTTAATTCCTGCTCACTAAAATCTAAACTTCTAACAGGCTTTTCATCTAATAAGTGCTTTTCAAGTCTTTTTAACAAATCATATTCTTGTGGAGCATCATCGATTTTAGATTGTGCCTTCTTTTCAATTTTTGGTATTCTTTTTTGAACTTGTTCTAAATCTGATAATATTAATTCTAAATTAATAATTTCTGCATCTCTAACAGGATCAACAGTTCCTTCAACATGTGTTACATTACCATCTTCAAAGCATCTTACTACCTCTAAGATTGCATCACAATTTCTAATATTACCTAAAAATTGATTTCCTAAACCTTCGCCTTTAGAAGCACCTTTTACTAAACCAGCTATATCAGTAAATTCACATACTGCTGGTGTAGTCTTTTTTGGATTATACATAGCTGAAAGCTTATATAATCTCTCATCTGGTACATTAACCATACCTACATTTGGTTCAATTGTGGCAAAAGGATAATTTGCTGCAAGTGCTCCTGCCTTTGTTATTGCGTTAAATAATGTTGATTTACCAACATTAGGTAAACCAACTATACCTGCTGTTAAAGCCATTTTACTACCTCTATTTCAAATATAAATTCTTATATGCTTGAATTGATCCTTCTATTACATTCTTAGCCTCATCAACACCACATATTTCAGTGACTACTGTAGGCTTATGTTCAAGCTGCTTATATACACTAAAGAAATGTCTAATTTCTTCAAATTTATGCTCAGGTAAATCTGAAATATCATGATAACAATTCATCTGAGGGTCATTAATACAAACAGCTATAATCTTTTCATCAACTTCATCATTATCAATCATTTTTAATACTCCAATTGGTTTAGCTCTTACTAATACCAATGGATCAAATGTCTCATCACATAAAACTAAAACATCAAGTGGGTCTTTATCCTGTGAATATGTTCTTGGAATAAAACCATAATTTGCAGGATAATGAGTAGATGTATATAATATTCTATCAAGAATAATTAATCCAGTTTCTTTATCTAATTCATATTTTTTCTTACTACCCTTAGGTATTTCAATACAGGCAACAAATTCATCTTTTGTTATTCTATCATCATCTATATCATGCCATATATTCATAATTTCACATCCTCATTATCATAAAATTGAGGAATGAATAAAATCATTCCTCAATAATCTTACTTTATTAAATTAACAATTTCAAGTACTTCTTTAGATAATAACTCAAGCTTCTTAGTAGCATCAGCTTCAGTATTACCCTTTACACCATAATAAACCTTTAATTTGGGTTCAGTTCCTGATGGTCTTAATACAAACCACATATTATCATTTAAGTAATACTTAATAACATTAGATGAAGGTAACTCAATCTTAGTCTTCTTATCAGTAGCCATATCAGTCTTGATACCAAGCTTAACATCATCTTTAACTAAAATCTTGAAATCCTTTAATGCTATATCAGTAGTTCTAAAATACTCCATTATTCTCTTAATCTTAGCTTGTCCTTCTAAGCCTTGTAATGAAATATTAGTGATACCTTCTTTATAATAACCATATTCTTTATAAATAGCATTTAAGGCATCAACCAAATCCATACCCTTCTCACGATAATAAGCTGCAGTTTCACAAAGCATTAAAATTGCTTGAATTGAATCCTTATCTCTTACACAATCAGATACTAAGCATCCATATGATTCCTCAAATCCGAATACATATGTTCCTCTACCAGTTTCTTCCATCTCTCTTGCTTTCTCACCGATAAACTTAAATCCAGTTAATGTAATTTCAGTCTTTAAACCATACTTTTCAGCTATAGCTATAGGAAGTGTAGATGATACATTAGTTGTAAACATATAACCATCTTTTGGTAATGTACCTAATTCTTTTCTAGTCTTACAAATATAATCGAATACTAAAGCAGCAGTTTGATTACCAGTGAATAATACATATTCACCATCATGCTCTACTGCAATACCAAGTCTATCAGCATCAGGGTCAGTAGCTAGTACAATCTTTGCACCTAAAGCCTTAGCTAATGCGATTGCCTCATCATAAGCTTCCTTATTCTCAGGGTTAGAAGTCTTAACACCACTGAAATTAGGATCATTAGTCATTTGACAAGGAAGTGGCACAACATCATATCCTACAGATTGTAATACTTGTGGTGCGAATACTTGTCCTGTACCATGAAGTGGAGTATATACCAACTTAAAGTCTTTATTTAAATTAGGTCTTAAGATAATCTTCTTAACATCAGCGATATATTTTTCATCAACATCTTTACCAATATAATATATTAAATTGTGATGCTTAGAATGATCAATATTGAAATAATCAGAAATTTGATTTATCTCATCAATAACCTTATCAGCCTCTTTTGGAACTAACTGACAACCAGTCTCATCATAAATCTTATAACCATTATATTCCTTAGGATTATGACTTGCTGTAATCATAATACCACCAATACACTTGAAATTTCTTACTGCGTAAGATAATTCAGGTGTAGGTCTTAAAGATTCAAATAAGAATACTCTAAATCCTAATGTAGTTAATACTTCTGCAGATATTCTTGCAAATTCAACAGATTGATGACGGTTATCATGGCTAATTGCAACACCACGTGCTCCAGCAAATTCATCTTGCTTTAATAAATATCTACCAAAGCCCAATGTAGCCTTCATAACAATATAAATATTCATTCTATTAGTACCTGCGCCTAAAATACCTCTTAAACCACCAGTACCAAATTCCAAATCATTAGTAAAAGCTTCTTTTAACTGATTTTCATCCATACTATCAAGTTCAGCTTTTAATTTTGAATCAAGATTTTTATTACTTTTCCATAATTTTACTTTTTCTAAATATTCCATAATTTTATCGCTCCTTCTTTCTAATAATTATATTATAAATATAATAATTTTTCAACATCAAAAAGAGTGCTCTACCTACTAGCTATATTTCTTATGCGTAATAATTAAACCAACAATACCTCTAAAAATCATACCAACAATTACAATTCCTATTAATACAACTATAACTATACTAAATACATTAAGTACTGATATTAAATCTAATCTACCAACACCTACTGCCAACATAAAATGGATAAAAAATGCATATAAAGAGACAAGAACACCAATTATTGATAGACTATTTAAGGCTATATGATATGGTTCTCTTTTAACATTAATTATAGAATAATAAAAACCTAATACTGCAAATATAATTCTTATTACTAAAACAACTCCAACAACAAATGAGAAGAAATCCAATGTACTATTTTCTATTTGCTTCGCTTTATTTAAAACATTCCATACTAATAATATTGCACTTAATACTAATAATGCATTAACAATAATTAATAAATATTGATTCATATTTCTAACTTTAATAGATTTTTTACTTACTAAGTTCAACCATACTGTATCAAGAACTCTTAAAAGACTTGTAAATATAAAGAAAATACCAATATACATGAAATATGTATCATCACCATTACCTAATACATAATACACACCAACTAAAAATACAAATACAACGCCAATATAATATCCAACATTTCTTTTAAATAAATTAAACAAAAACTTCTTTAATCTTTCATTTAAAGGATAAAATTTCTTATCAACTGATAAATTCAATAAAACAATTAAATGGTTAATCATAAATACTAATAATAATCCAAATACTAATATGTAAATAATAAACATAACTGGTATTGGAAATGCAATATTAAAATCAAATATTATAAGAGTAACAATCGTTACTGACGTATTAATCAAAATAGAAAAAATAAATGGAATTCTAAAATAATTTTCCTTATCATTAGAAAACTTTCTTACAATATAAAAATAATAAACTAATGAAACGACAAATACCAAACCATTTTGCATATATTCATTAAAATATGTATGAACATCTGAAGGTGATTTTATTTTTACAGAATAAACAATAATGATTATAAGAAAATGAACAAGTGCAATTAAAATCACTAATAACATATTTATGATTGCAGGAATAAAATTAATTTTATACCCTGGTGCTTTTCTTTTTTTATTGCATACAAAACGATATATAAAAAGAATTACACTATATGAAACCAATCCAATTACAGAAAATGTTATTCCACGTATAAATAAAAAGTTGCTATACGCAATTGAACAAGCAATCATAATTAATGCAAATGTATAATATATTAAAACTTCATTAATTTTAATTCTTCTATCCATTTTAAAACCTCGTATGAATTATATCATTAATTATTACAATAATTCAATTAAAAAGGACTAGTTTCCTAGTCCAATAAATTATACTTTTAAATCTCCATCTTTAATAAGATTAAATCTTCTAAATAATAAATCAACACAATAAACTAATATTGCAGGAGCTATTACTTCTAAAGCAAATATTCCAACCCAAGTTTGCCATGTATTACCCATAGATGAATAAGTACCAATTTGACCAACTAAACCAGCAGTACCCATACCAGCAGATGAACCCATACATACAAGTTCTAACCAACATGTAGATACAGGACCTAAGATTGCAGAAACAATAATAGTTGGTAACCAAACCATAGGTTTTCTCATAATATTCTTAAATTGAAGCATTGATGTACCAATGCCAATAGAAATAACCATACCGATATTGTTATCACGTCTTGATTGAACAGCAAATCCAACCATTTGAACACAACAACCAACAATTGCAGCACCAGATGCAATTTGAATACCATGAATCATATCAGGTGTCATACTTTCAGTATTAATAACAAATACCATAGCACCAATAGCAGCACTTGAAATAGGAGCTGTTAATGCCATACCCATTAATACAGCGATAACAATACCCATAACAAATGGAACTGCATTAGTAGATACAGAAATAATATATTGAACACCATAAGTTACATAAATTGCAGGGAATCTTACAAGCATACCAATAATTAACGCAAGTGAAACACCTAATAAAGGTACAATTAATATATCAACAGGTGTCTTCTTCTTTAAAATATACTTCATTGCTATAGCAACTAAAATAACAACAATAAATATTGTAAGCGGATCACCAATTTGGAATTTACCTTGATTTACAACACCAGCTGTAACAAATGCAGTTGATAATGAGAAATATGCAGCTAACTCACCAACAGCAGCTAAAACAATAGTTTGTAAAGGATTAAACTTTAATGATAAAGCAATACCAACACCAATACCAGCACCTGTTAAGAACTGTAATGCAGTTGAACCATTAACAAGTGTATTATACATAAAATTACAGAATGCATTAGCATCATCACCATTAGGGAAGAATTTACCAATAGTATTGATAATTGTTCCTATAATAAGTGTAGCAAATAAACCAATTGCCATACCATTTAAAGTAGTAATAAAGAAATCTAATATTTTCTTACCAGTAGATTTTTCATCATTAGATGCTTTTGCATCTTCAACTTTAACTTGAGGTTCTTTTTCTACAACCTCTTCTTTTACTTCAGCTTCCTTAGCTTCATTTTCATTTTTGTTTTCTAAGCTGTCTTGAACAGTCTCCGAAACAATTTTTTCATTATTTTCCATTTCTTACTTTCCTCTATTTATTATATTAATTTTTTAAACTATTAATTGGGGCTGGAATTTGTCCACCACGATTAATAAATGTATCAGGCTTCAATTTTGAAATTTTCATTATAGGACCATATCCTAATAATCCACCAAAATTCAATGATTCTGTATCTTTCTTACCAATTGCAGGAATTACTCTTACAGCAGTAGTTTTACAGTTAATCATTCCTATTGCAGCCTCATCAGCAATTAACGCACTAATAACCTCAGCAGTTGTATCTCCAGGTATAACTATCATATCAAGACCAACAGAGCATACAGCTGTCATAGCTTCTAACTTCTCAATTGATAAACTACCCTTTTGAGCAGCATCTATCATACCAGCATCCTCACTTACAGGAATAAATGCGCCAGATAGACCACCAACTCTAGATGAAGCCATAACTCCACCCTTTTTAACTGCATCATTTAGCATTGCAAGACATGCAGTTGTACCACATGAACCACACTGCTCCAAACCAATTTCTTCTAATATATGAGCAACTGAATCACCAACTGCAGGAGTTGGAGCTAAACTTAAATCAACAATACCAAATGGTATATTTAACATTCTAGATGCTTCTACACCAACTAATTGACCCATTCTAGTAACCTTAAATGCTGTTTTCTTAATAATATCAGCAATCTCAGCTATAGATGCATCCTTAGGTGCCTTAGCTATAGCAGCTCTAACAACACCAGGACCAGATACTCCAACATTTATAACACAATCAGCCTCACCAACTCCATGGAAGGCACCAGCCATAAATGGATTATCCTCAACTGCATTACAAAATACAACTAATTTAGATGCACCAATACAATCTTGATCCTTAGTTAATTCTGCAGCCTCTCTAACCTTTTGACCCATAATCTTTACAGCATCTAAATTAATACCTGCTCTAGTTGAACCAACATTAACACTTGAACATACCTTACTAGTAACTTTTAAAGCTTCAGGTATTGATTCAATTAATTCTCTATCTCCAGGTGCAAAACCCTTTTGTACTAATGCACTGTAACCACCAATAAAATTAATACCAATATCGTTAGCTACTCTATCTAATGTCTTAGCATATAAAATTGGATCACCACCAGAAACACCAACTAACATAGAAATAGGTGTAACTGATACTCTTTTATTGATGATAGGAATACCATACTTCTTAGATATTTCTTCTCCAGTTTTAACTAAATCCTTAGCATAATTATAAATTTTATTATATACTTTCTCACAAGATCTATTAATATCAGTATCCATACAATCGATAAGTGAAATACCCATTGTAATAGTTCTAACATCAAGATTTTGTTCTTGTATCATTTTTATTGTTTCAATTATTTCACTATTATTTATCATACAATCACCATTAAATCTTGTGCATTAGATTGAAAATATCTTCATGCATACAATGAATTTCTAAACCCTTATTCTTACCTAAATCTGTCATTTCATCAACAAACTTATTAAATTCAATTGTTAAATTATCAATATTGATAATCATAAACATAGCAAAATACTTATCAATGATTGTTTGTGTAACATCATTAACATTTGCCTTGTACTCACTACATTTTGAAGCAACACTTGCTAAAATACCTACTGTATCTTTTCCTACTACTGATAAAACTGCATTCATACAATTAATCTCCTTTTTATAAACATTGTTTATATTTTACAATAAAAGCTATTATAAATATATATTTTATATAAATAAAAAAACGTTTACATAGTATAGTAAACGTAATAATTAATATTAAAAAATAATATGATAGTTGAAGCGCCTAACGCAAAAATTGTAAAAGGTAAAATCATATAATTAGCTACCTTATCAATTTTATTATCTAATTCAAGCTTATAACTTCTTTTATATATAATATTAGAATAAACTAATATACTAATTAAAGGAACTAATATAGCTATAGTATAATAAAAACTTAATGATACTTTTATATTAAAATTAACACTAAATCCATCATTCATAAGTATCAATGCCCATGATTCAACCATTAATGCAAATAATGAATGAAAAAATACAATCTTTTCAAGCATATCACATATACGATACTTCTTCTTTATAACCATAACAAAATACAATGCAATAGCACAAATTAATAATACATAAATGATTATAGTTAATGATAGTCCTAGACCAAACATTATATCACCTACCGTAAACACTTAAATATATTATAATACAATATCATTAAATTAACAAGTATACTTATTTTACTACAAATTAATCACTAATTATTCTTTTTTAATATAATTATTTACTGAATATGTAGAATATATATCAGTTCTTTCTTTAATCTTATTATAAATATCACTAGCTAATTTTTCTTGCCTTAATTTTGTATCTAAAGATAAATCAGGATAAAAAGGTCCATCAACATAAACAGTTATTCTAGGTATTTTCCTTATTTTTCTTTTACTATAACAATAAGATATAGAATATGAAGGTGCATTTAATAATACTTGATATTTCATATTTATAGAATCAAAAGGTCTTACACTTGTATAATATGGCCAAATATGAGCTTCAGGATAAATAGTTATTGATTTTTTCTTATTAATACTATTTTTCATAAATCTAAACAAATTCTTCTTAGCTTCAATAGTATCACCTAATGGTCTAGCTCCTAATGCTTTTATTATAGTCTTTACACCATTTATAGATGCTGTTTGGCCACC
Organism: Acholeplasmatales bacterium; assembly: GCA_017542485.1. Taxonomy (GTDB): domain Bacteria; phylum Bacillota_I; class Bacilli_A; order Acholeplasmatales; family Anaeroplasmataceae; genus Anaeroplasma. The sequence continues at coordinate 9,814 of JAFXXC010000020.1, read as the reverse complement.
AACAATTATATAATTTCTTCTCCATCTTAACAAGTTTGGAACATAAGCATCTGGCATATAATTTGTATGATTACCATAAATATAAAATCCATTATTCCTGCATTCCTTTAATACTTTTTTATTTTTAATTCTAAGTCCATACACCATTTTCATAATTAACCATATTAATGGTTTTGCAATTATGAAATATAATATAAAACTAAAAAACCTAAATATTATATTAGGTTCATATTTATACTTTTTATCAATTAAATCATATTTTAAATTTTTAGTTACTGCAAAATCATCTTTATATGATTCATAATAATATGTATTTCTTTTCATAATTTTTCCTTATTGTATCTTCCCAAATAATTATCTTTGTTTTTTAATTATTCATTACATAAAAATAATTTATTTAAATAATTTAATTATTTATCTTAATTATTTTATCATATAAATTTTTTATTATAAATAGATTTAAAATAAAAGCTAAGTCCTTAAGACTTAGCTAATACTTTAATATTATTACTTAGGTTGCTTACCAATGTATGCTAAGATACCACCATCAACATAAAGGATGTGACCATTAACAGCATTAGATGCATCAGATGCTAAGAATACAGCAGGTCCTGCTAATTCTTCTGCCTCTAGCCATCTTCCAGCTGGAGTCTTAGCTACGATGAAGCTATCAAATGGATGTCTAGATCCATCTGGTTGTCTCTCACGAAGTGGAGCTGTTTGAGGTGTAGCGATGTAACCAGGTCCAATACCATTACATTGAATATTGAACTCACCATATTCAGAACAAATATTACGAGTTAACATCTTTAATCCACCCTTAGCTGCAGCATAAGCAGAAACAGTTTCTCTACCTAATTCTGACATCATAGAACAAATGTTAATAATCTTTCCATGACCCTTCTTAATCATTGAAGGAATTACAGCCTTAGATACGATGAATGGTGCATTTAAATCTACATCAATAACTTGACGGAATTGATCTGCAGTCATTTCAATCATAGGAATTCTCTTAATGATACCAGCATTATTAACTAAAATATCAATAACTCCTATTTCTTTTTCAATTTTAGCAACCATTGCATTAACTTGCTCTTCATTTGTAACATCACAAACATAACCATGAGCATTAATACCAGCTTCTTTATAAGCAGCGATACCCTTATCAACTAATTCTTGCTTAATATCATTAAACACGATAGTAGCTCCTGCTGCTGCCATACCAGATGCAATTGCAAATCCGATACCATAAGAAGCACCTGTAACTAGGGCAACCTTGCCATCTAGTCTAAAATCTTCCATTTTCATTTGATTATTTTCCTCCTATTTTATAATCAATTATTTTAAATCAGCTGTTTTGATATGATCCATATCATCATAGTCCTGATTTTCACCACACATACCCCAAATGAATGTATAATTCATTGTTGCAGATGCAGCATGTATACTCCAAGCAGGAGAAATAACGGCCTGCTCTGGTGCCATAACGATGTGACGAGTTTCATCTGGCTTACCCATTAAATGGAATACTCTTTCCTCTTCAGGGAAGTCAAAATAGAAATATACTTCCATACGTCTTTCATGAGTATGACAAGGCATTGTATTCCAGCATGAACCAGTATCAAGCGCAGTCATTCCCATTGCTAATTGACAAGAATCAATAATTGCAGTATTAATATACTTATTAATTACTCTCTTGTTCATATGTTCAACATCACCAAGATTTTGGTGAACACATTCAACAGCCTTAATATCACCCTTGAATGCTTTTAAGTTTTCAGGTGTATATGCAATATATACAGTCGGATAAGTCTTATGAGCTGGAGATGATGTCATATAGAACTTAGCAGGATTCTTTCTATCATTTGATGAGAATTCAATATCCTTTACACCAAGACCAATATACATACCATCTTTATGCTTAATATCATAAGTCTTTCCATCAATCTTAACTTTTCCTTCTCCACCAATATTGATGAATCCCATTTCTCTACGCTCTAAGAAATATTTAGCACGCATTTCACTAGATCCTTCAAGCTTTAAAGTCATATTAACTGGCATAATACCACCAGCAATAATTCTATCTTGGTGAGAATAAACTAATAAAATATCATCAGCTGCGAAAACCTTATCTACTAAATAATGCTTTCTTAATTCAGCTGTAGTATAATGCTTTGAATCATCAGGATGATTAGCATATCTTACATCTAATTTCATTTCGTTCTCCTTATAAAATATTAGGCATTAATTTTAGATTTAACAAAATTGAATGAGAATTCCATATCTTCAGGCTTACTACCCTCAAATATCAAAAACGCATCAGGATTTGTAGCTTTAATTCTACCTATTAAATAATCATAATCAATTAAACCTTTGCCAATACAACACTGTTTTAAAGCGCCATCTTGGATAATAAAATCCTTAAGGTGGAATATTACTATTCTTCCCTTAAATAAATCCAAACACTCTTCAAAGATTTCTTTATAATTCTCATAATTATCTATAGATAAATAATTATATATATCTACAGTATAATAGATACTATCTGATCCAATTTCATCTACTAATCTCTTAAGTGCCTTAGGTTCAAACATACAATGACCATAAGCTCCCTCTAAAGCAATCTTAGCATTATTTACCTCAGCAGTTTTGGCTAAATCACCAAAAATTCTTTTAACTTCTTGGAATGCTTCTTCAGTTCTATTTAGTGGATTATATGTCCACTTATCATCATTGAATGAACCAGTTTCACTACCTACATAGCCAGCATGGAAGTCATTTTCATATTTTAAATGTTCCTTAAACTTAGCTATCATATTTGATACAAGCTCTTTATTTGAATGAACAGGATTAAAATAAGCACCTAACATTGCAATATCTAATCCTTCTTTTTTAAATGTTTCATAAAAATAATTAGCTTTTTCTTTAGATAAGGTTCCTGCAAGACCAGTTTCACCTTCAATAGCTTTATTCAAAACTAATTGAACGCCATCAAAACCAACACTTTTAGCTTTTTTAGCAAGTGTTTCTGCATCACTTTTTCCAAAGTCATGTACTCTTACACCAATCTTCATAAAAACCTCCTAATTATTAAATCCTAGGCATAGAAATCTATGCCTAGAATAAATTAACAATAATTAACGTTGTACACGTCCGTTTGCGTTACCACCAGCTAAAGCTTCTACTTCCTTAACAGAAACTAAGTTATAGTCACCATTAATAGTATGCTTTAATGCAGATGCAGCAACAGCGAACTCTAAAGCTTCACCTTGAGTAGCCTTAGTCATTAAACCATAAACTAAACCACCAGAGAATGAATCACCACCACCAACACGATCGATAATTGGGTTAATATCATATCTCTTAGATTCATAGAATTCTTCACCATCATAGATTAATGCCTTCCAACCATTATGAGTAGCACTGAAAGACTCTCTTAATGTAGAAACAACATACTTGAATCCGAATTCTTTAGCCATTTGCTTGAAGATGTTATGGTAACCAGCAGCACCAGTTTCACCAGCTTCAACATTTGCATCTGGTTTGAAGCCTAAGCATAATTCAGCATCCTCTTCATTACCGATACATACGTCAACATACTTCATTAATGGCTTCATAACAGAAATAGCCTTCTCAGAAGTCCATAATTTCTTACGGAAGTTTAAGTCACAAGATACAACAACGCCATACTTCTTAGCAGCCTTTAAAGCTAACTCTAAGCACTTAGCTGAAGCATCAGAAATAGCTGGAGTGATTCCAGACCAGTGGAACCAACCTGCATCCTTCATAATTGCATCAAAATCGAAATCTTCAGGCTTAGCCTCAGCGATTGCTGAATGAGCACGGTCATAAACTACTACAGATGGTCTCATTGAAGCACCAGTTTCTGAATAGTAAATACCAACTCTATCTCCACCACGAGCAACAAACTCAGTGTTAACACCATATCTTCTTAAAGAATTAACTGCAGCTTGTCCGATAGGATTATCAGGTAATTTAGATACGAAATAAGCATCTAAGCCATAGTTAGCGCATGATACAGCAACGTTAGCCTCACCACCACCGAAGATAATATCGAATTGGTTAGCTTGAACAAAACGTGTGTTAGCAGGTGTAGATAAACGAAGCATAATTTCGCCCATTGTTACTACTTTTTTTGAATTAAACTTTAAATTTTTCATTTTTTAATTTTTCTCCTCTATTTTATTTTTTTACTTCTCAATTTTAATTTTTACAACTAACTTTTCAGTTATATTGTCATCAGCCTTACATTTAGCAAGGTGTGCATCCTCAGTATAAACTAAAGCAAATCCTTCTTCTAATGTGAAGAAAACTGCTCCCTCAGGATTATAATTATACTTTGTAACATCCTTTTCTGCATTATAAGGTGTTGTAACCTTTAAATCAGGATTAGTGATGTGAGTATAACCGATAATTTCTTTTCCCTTTAGTACAACTTGAATATCGATATAGTTTTCATGATTTTCAAAGAAGCATTCTTCTAAAGGTCTTGCAACATATGTATCTCTATTAGCATATACATTTGTTCCATCAACTACAGTTTTACCCTTAGGTAATGCAAGTAATCCTTCCATACCTAAAGATTCCATCCAGTTAATAGCAGTATCGATATTTTTAGCGATACCTTTATAACGATATAAATCTACTAATTTTCCAACAATCATTTTAATCTCCTACCTAACTACCTCAGCTGATCCATTTGCAGCCATAAATGTTTCAATATCTTCACAACTCATTGTTGAAGCATCACCATAGATAGTATGTTTTAATACAGATGTATTTAAACCATATCTAACTGCATACTGAGGATCATCATAATTCTTTAATAAACCATGAATAACTCCAGATGCGAAGGCATCTCCTCCACCAATTCTATCATAGATATTAAATCTAATTGGTTCTGTTAATTCCCAAGTTAATTCATCACCATGAAGTTTGAAATAATAACCTGCAAGTGAATTATCTGTAGCTGTATAAACAACTCTATCAGTACCGAAAATATAATGTAAATTATACTTCTTTATCATCTTAGGGAATACATTTCTTCTCTTTTCAGATAATGTTTTATCTTCAAAACCCTCATCAAGAGGTATTTCAAGAATTGTATTAGCATCATAGAAGCTTGCAAAAACAATATTTACATAATTCATAAATTCTTTAAATACTGGTCTAGCTTCCTCAACTGTCCATAGTTTAGAACGGTAGTTAAAATCAAAACTTACTGGAACATTATGCTTCTTTGCTTCTTTAACCGCACGAAGTGCAACTTTTCTTACTCTTTCACCAAGAGCAAGTGTGATTCCAGATAAATGGAACCATGTAGCATTTCCAAAAATTTCTTCCCAATTGAATTCATCTTCAGAAATACGAGTGATGGCAGAGTGCTTACGGTTATAAATAACCTTAGATGGTCTACCACCAAAACCAGTTTCTAGAAAATAAATACCAATTGTTGTTGAACCTCTTACTACATAATCTGTATTTACACCATGACTGTGTAAATGAGTAATTGCACCATCACCTAATTGATTAGGTGGCAACTTAGACATAAAATACGTCTTATGTCCCATATGTGATAAGGCTACAGCAACGTTAGCCTCACCACCACCATAATTAACTAAAAATGACTGTGCTTGGTTAATAGTCGAATAATCTGGTGTTGATAATCTTAGCATTATCTCACCAAATGTTAAAATTTTTTCCTCCATAACTATTACCTCCAATGGGGATAAATAATTACTTTGCTGCTTTTGCTGCTTTATATTCTGCAATAAACTTCTTTGCAGTTTCAGTAACTAATGCAAAGTCACCCTTCTTAGCACCAGCTGTTAAACTTGAACCAGCACTAACTGCAACAACACCAGCCTTAACCCAATCCTTAATGTTATCAATATCAACACCACCAGATGGCATTAAACTAGCATAAGGAAGTGGTCCCTTAACATCCTTAACAAATCTAGGTCCTAAAATATCTCCTGGGAATACTTTAATTACATCACTACCAAATTCCATAGCAGTAACGATTTCCTTAATTGTTTGTGTTCCTGGAATATAAGGAATTTGATATCTATTAGCAAGCTTTGCAACATTTTCATTGAAAGATGGAGCAACAATGAACTTTGCACCTGCTTCAATAGCACCCTTACATGTTTCAGGATCTAATACTGAACCTGCACCAATAACAACTTCCTTGTTAGAAGCATATTTCTCAACTAATGCTTCAATAATAGAACGTGCACCAGGTACTGTATATGTTAATTCAATAGCACATACTCCACCAGCGATACAAGCATCAGCAATCTTAATAGCTTCTTCTTTACTGTTTCCTCTAACTACGGCAACAACACCAATAGCAGAAATTTGATTAAGAATATCAAACTTTTTCATAATTAATTACCTCTTTCTTAAATAGTAGCTTATGAAAACTACGTTTACATTAATTATAAATTATAATTTATAAATTGTCAATTTAACATTAAACAGTTAATAGATATTTTGTTCTATCGATTTGATAGTATAAACATAAAAAGGCAACCACATCATTATGGTTGCCAACATTATTGAAATATTATAATACTGTTTCAAAATTATCAGTTTTAACATTTATTATTTTATTTTGAAAATCAATAGTAGTACTTAAAAATACATCTGGTTTTAAAGAATGGTTACTTAAATATAATTCTTCAGCTACAATTTTAATTGTTTTATCAGTCTTATTTATAGTTACATAATCTGTAAATTTAGAATAAAAATTATTTAAGTACTCAAAATCATATAATTCAAATATTTTATTAATTAATGATTTATCTAAATGACTATAATTAATACTTGGTGGTAATGGGATAAAATAATAATAAGTATGATGATTTATTTCATCAACAATATTAATTTGAGTATTTAAAGTACTTAATAAATAACATTCCTTATTCTCATATGTATTTTTACTAATACTAAAATAATTGTTATTATAAAAATAATAATTATCTAATTTATTAATATCATCGCATATTTTTACTTTCTCATCATTATAATAAATATCACCATTAGAATTAAAATATGTTAATGTACCTAATAAAGTATTACCTCCATCAATTTTCATATCTATTAATTCTATATCACCATATAACTTAATTGATGTTTTTGAATCAACATCATACCAATTACTCCAAAACATTTCTACATTTTTAGAATCTTTTATCTTACTGTTACCACAAGCAAAAAGAAATAATACAAACAAGAAACTTATTAATAATCTTAATTTATTTCGCATATATATGTAACTCCATCCAAAAAATTAACATTTACAAATGAATAATTATCTTCATATAACCATAGTGGAATTGGACCAGTAATATTATTCCAATAACTAACAGTATCTACCCATCCAGTATTAACTGCGACATAATGTATATCTAATTCTACTTCTGGATAATCCCATTCTTCACATTGTTCTGAATCATCAAGATAATGTATATGCTTTGTGTAATATCCTGCAATAGTCATCGCATGAGCACCACCTTCATTATCACTTATGTGTGCTACAGCAGGAAGATAATTATCAAAAGCAGTTGATATTACATTAATAAGATTTGACGCTGTATATGACGCTGCATAATTATTATAATCAAAATAATCTTCAAATAATTTATTAAGTGCTGCACTACACATCAATGTATTAGCGCCACTTCCACCCCATCCAAAATAAATATATGCAGAAGCCACATTATAAAACACATTCAAAGGATCATTAACGTCATTATTTAATTGAGGAGTATATGTTATATCGCCCCTTGCAATCATATATCTTAACGCCATTGTTACAGCTGTGGGTTGACATATTCCTCCATTTTGTCCTACATTATCTAAATTATTAATTATATTATCATGATTCAAGTCGTGTCTTAAATTCCCTAAATTATTATATCCATCTCGTAATGTTTCTTGATTAATATTTTGTGTTGCCAAAAGACCATAATTGTGTTCAGTAGTATAATAAAAGTCTGGATATGATCCATATCTCCATTCTATGTAATCATCAACATCATACATAGAATCAAATATTAAATCTTGATAATGATATCGATCATTTGCATATTCTAATTTTTCACCTAAAATATTATAATTAATTGTAATATTGAACGAATAAGTAAACAAGCAAAACAAACCAATAAATATAAATATTTTTTTCATTAATACGGCTCCTTTCTTCTCTTTTTTATATGTTTTGTAACTTTTAATTTTATCAAATATTTTCATATGTTAGTCATATTTAAATTAAAATAGTAATATGTTATAGGAGTAAGATAATATTTAATTACATAAAAATAAATATCCTTTAACATACCAATAAGTATAATATCTTTTTGGATCATCAGTACGTCCCAAAATTTCTGGGTTCATATAACTAGAAACACATATCTTATCTCCAACATTTAAACTTAATGGTTTCTTTCTAAAAAACAAATCATATATATAATAATCATTTGAAGAAAGATTTCCCTTAGAATCATATATATCAACGAAATTAAGTTCTACTTCCATTATTATATTATTATCATAATAGTTTTTATATGTCAAATCACGAAATCTAACGACATCAGAAACTTCTATAACTTCTAACTGAGGTTCTAGTATTATTTTTTTAAAAACTGTTGATCCTATAGTAAATAGTATTAATAGTGATATAACAATATATGCCAGTATCTTACATGACTTTTTCATATTTTATTCCTCAATATTAAATTGTCTATCTTCAACCCAGCCAACAATATAATCAGAAATTTTACATGCTTGATTTGTAGGATGCCATCCAAAAAGCCAATAACCGTAATCATCAGAATGAATTCCACAAACATAACCATTATAGCTTTTTAAGATTGGACAACCACTTTGACCTTCTGATGCATCACAATCATGAGCAAAACTATATATTTCAACATCATCAGCTTGACCAAATCCATAATACATATTACCCAAATCAGAATCAGGGTAGCCAATCGCCCAAATTGAATCTTCATCGAATAGAGTTGAAGTCACACCAAAAAAGCCCAAAGAATTACCGATATCAGTAGTAAGTTCTATAAATGCCCAATCATCGTTAGGATCTTTAGTTGTACAATAATTACCACATGAGGCAGACGAAAATGTACTAATAATGCCGTAAGGATACACATGAGTATTAGTTAATGAATCAATATATGATCCAAAAGTTATTTGTATTGTACTAAACCAGCCATAATCATAATTTGAATTAGATTGATAAACAATATGACATGCGGTCAAAATTGTATGTGGTCCAACCAAGAATCCGGTACCATGTATCGGAATACTTACCCCACCAAAAGTCACAGTTATTTGACATATTTTTCTATAAGTTGATGTTGTATATTGCCAATCTTCAAGTTTAACCCTATTATCATTACCTATTACAGTTCTTGTACAGTCTGAGTCATTTTTTAAGAATCCATCAGATCCATCAGTATATGTTTTAGTTGACATATGTAAGTCATTTTCATATACATATCCCTCTTCTCCATTGGAATTTATAGTATAACCAATTATTTCACTTGATGCATTTACATTTAATTGACAAATTACAACAAATAACATAACAAATCCTATATTTAAAAATAGTGATATTTTTTTCACATATAATCACCTCGTATAATATGTAGTGTAGATTTAGACCTTGGATAAGTCTAACTACATATTAGTATATTTGAAGTCCTAGTGTTATAATTTTATAAGATATAACTAGATGAATGAGCTTAATCACCTTGTAGCTTTTGACTAC
>JAFXXC010000019.1 GCA_017542485.1 Acholeplasmatales bacterium | reverse complement strand
TATTAGATCCAACTCTTTCAATAATATTATTCTTTCTCAAAAATGAGATAATATTATCAATTGAAGTTTTGCCTAAATCACATTTTACCATCAACTCAGGCTTAGTAATATTTGGGTTATTTCTTATCTCAGCTAACACTTTTATTTGAGAAATGTTGAGATTTTTATTACCCACTTTATCACCCACTTTATCACCCACTTTATCACCCACTTTGTTAACTCTATTAAATGGGATTGTGACTAATATAGTGTCATCAGAGATATCGATAGATTCTTTACCATATACTTCGATTATCTTAGGAATACCTCTTCCTGTTTTCTCACTTATATGTAATTGTAAAAATAATTCTGATAATTTTTCATTTACAGGAATGGAATGTCCTTTATAGAAACCATTTATTGTCTGAAGTGGTGCTAATTCTCCTCTTGATAATATTTCTATCCTATCATTATAAATAGTTATCATTGGTTCATTTAAATCAACCCACTTGTTATGTAAAAATGCGTTAATAACTGCTTCTCTAAATACATCATAATCAAATAACATAACTTCTTCACGTTCCATTATTCTGTTTTCTTCATTAGCTTGTGGAACATTTAATATCTCACCATAATTCAATACTTCATATAAAGAATACAATAAGCATTTATATCCAAATTCTTTTACTGAGTACATTCTACTCGCTTTAGTTTTACCATCAAATATGGCAACCCTAATAGGCATATGTGAATTATCAGATAATAGTTGAGCCATAATATTATATTTGCCATCTTTAGTTAATAAATGAAGATTTGTTTTAAAATTATTTTTATTTAAAGTAATTCCCTTTGATGAATAATATGTAAATAATTGATTAAAAGATAAATCTTGATACTCAGATTCCTTATTATTAATTGTTGGAAGACCAAACGTTAAAACAGAGAATAAAAATGCTTCCCTTTGTGGATATTTCTTTAAATTTTCTTTACTAGAACCTATTCTTATATATCTAATACCATCAAAATCAGTTGGAACTATTTTAGCTGAAGGAATAGTTAAAACAACTATTCTTTTACCATCAATTGTTGTCTCATCAAAATAAAAAGCAATACTTGGAGATATTTTCCTCGCCAAATAATGTTGAATTGGTTCTCCATCCTTATCAGCATTATAATTAACAATAGTTCCAGTAATGTTATGATTTTTATTTTCAATTCCCCAAATCATATAAGCATTAGGCTTACCTAATATAGCAGCACTGTTTGAAAGGGCAGAAATATATTGTCCAATATCATCAATAACAAACATGTTCTCTTTATATTCAACCCATTCAAGTTCATCTTCGTAGCTTAAACATTCATTTATAATTTTACTTAAATTATTCATTTTATCACCCACTTATTACTAATTATATTATACAATAATATGGGTAATAAAACAATATGAATCAGATTAAATTCAAATATTAAAAGATAGATATTTAATATTTAGAGTGCTATAGTCTCTACCTCAATTTTTATGTTCAACTAAACAAGTTACAATTTTTGCATTTTCTAAGCCCAATAGTGTCAGCATCCCCTATTTTTGATGTTACAAACACATATTCAAGTACATAAGACGTAGTATGTATATAGAGTAATCTCTCAAAAAAGCAAATAAAAAACTGCAAAATTCGGTTAATATTAAAATCACCTGTTTTTGCAGTTTTTCATTAATTTTTACGTGTCAAGAGTGCTATAGTTTCAACATGAATGCGGTTGAGATAAATGCTGACAAAATCCCAATTTTCAGGGGATATGACTATTGCAGTGCTGACAAATTAAGTATTATCCACTAGTTCTTGGAAACATATCAAGCATTTTTCTTTAATGTTAGTGTAATTATGATATGTTACTCTGAACATAAAAATCCTTTTAATTCTTAAAATATCATGCCAAAAGCAACAAATCTGAGATTATTACTATTTATTTTTAAATTTTATTCACTATCGCCTTGGGTTTCATTACATTCTTTATTATTTAAAAATAAATCAATGATTCCAGCTAAAGAAATATATGTTTGAATTATGCATCTTTCAGCAATATCCTTCGTTACATCATTATGCACACCATTACACTGATTATTATTAATATTTGCCAACCAATCTACTAAATAAATGATATTTGAGCCGATAATTGTATTATTTGCACCCTTTTTCTCTAAAGTTTCAATAACAGCAGATAATTGATTAAGTGTATGATCTCCTGAAATATCTATTTCTTTTCCAGAAAGTGTTTTATATTTTTTCTCCGAATAATTTGGGAACAATTTAGAAAATAAATCCTTTGCAATTACATCATACAGTTTTCTACAAGTAGTTAATGCTTGAGAAAAATTTTCTTTATTATCACTATTAATTGCATTTTGAATAGCATCTAATTTTAAAAGTAAATCTTTATCTAAAGTACTAAAATAGTTATTAACCTTTGCCTGATAATTATTAAAAATTCCTAAATTATAATTTCCAAACTGCAAACTTATATATTTCTTATGTGCATAATTATAATACTCATTCATAAGTATCGCTCTTTTTCTGCTATTAGTCTTTATATCGGAATTTAGATTTGATACGCTGGCTTGTACTCCACCAACTAATCTATTCATAGCTACATATGCATATTCACCACTAACAGAGGCTCCTTGAGTAGAAAAACTTTTTAAAGAAATTTTATTCGCATCAATAGCATTTTCTAATTGTGAAATTAGTTCTGTAAAAATATACTGTTTTTCATTTTCTACATATCCTCTATTGTGAATCCAAGCAATTTCAAAGGCACTACTATCAATATGTTTTCCATCTTTTGTTCTTTTATAACCACCAGCTTCGTAATTAAGCCATATCATTGCATCTGAATCATTTGTTAATCTTGCTATTTTTTGGCACAACAATAATGCTGAAGAACCTGTAATTTTGTCATCTTCAATCCCATCCATTACTTTTTCGCAAGCTTCTATTATTTGTTTATTCTTATCCATATAACCACCACCTGTTTATTATATTCATTCTTAATTTTTTCAATTAGAGAATTTTTTTCTTCTTTTGTTAGCTTCATAAATTCACCCAAATCTTTCATTGTTTATGAGTATGAAACGCAAAAAACATTAAATACATATTTGATAATAAAAGTTTTTCATCGCTTGATATAATTTTCATTAAATTATATCAAAGAACACTATAAATAGCCATAGAATTGAGAAATTTTTTAGATAACAATTAATTTAGATAGGAATATTTTTGATTTTTGATAAAACTATTTTGACCCATTAAAAAGAGTTGTCAGCACTTATATCATTTACACCTCAAGTCCGTGAGTGACATATCGACCATAAAATCGACTAAAAGCACCAATTATTTTGTTAATTTTGCAACTCGAGGTCGAGTCTATATAAGTGCTGATAAGTGCTTTTTGATATGTTTCCATCTAAATATGAGTTGAAACTGCAAAAAGGGGGGCTTAGTACTGACAAACTTATAAAAAGAAAAAGCCCATCTCAAATCTTAATTTTTTTGATTAAAATGGGGGGTTGATTATTTTTAATTTTTTATTGTCAGCAAACAAACAGTTTCTACATGTGTTGATAGAATTTCCTAATGGATAAAAAAGACGACCGGCTAAGATTGCCTTAGTTCCTTAGGGAAAATTTACCGCTTGCTGATGATAGTTTGTTCACTATTTTTCTTTCAATTCTTTTGTGATGGCTTTGAAGAAGTCAATCGACCACACGTCCAAAGCCGCTTTATCTTTTATGAAATCTTTGACATCATCTTTTGCTTTTTCGAAATCAATCCCGTCGAATCGCTCGCAAAGCATTTTCTTTACTTCATCCAGAGTTAATTCGTCTTCCTCTTTCCACGCGTTTGATTGGATAAGCTTTTGCTTAAGGTTCTCCATATTCAAAGCTGCACCTCTTTGCAAATAGAAGACATAATCATATAGGTCTCTTCCCTTGATTCTATTCTTCCAGCCTCTACAAAGGACAGCATGCACTTTCCCTGCGAAAAGTGATGGCAAATCATAAAGCGTCGCTTCATATGGAGCAGGTTTAAGAGAATACCTGTATTCGTATCTAGCCCCACTAGGCGGATTAGTATCTACCTCGAATTTAATCCTTAAAACCTCATCCCTATTGATTCCTGATGAAAAATCCTCTTTGGTATAGAATAAAAGCAAATGCTCTTTAGTGTTTCCTTTTAAGAAAGCTGATTTGACATTCGAATCCGCTATCTTTTGCTTTTCCTCAACCTTCAGATTCAAGCCAAACGCCCTAACCTCTTTCTCTAGAATCGGGAAGTAAGAGGAAAGGTCAAAATTCTTATCTGGTTTCTTAAGAGAGAAATCCAAATCCTCGCTAAACCTATCTAGACCATAAAAAATTCTTAATGCTGTTCCACCGTAAAATGCAGCCTTTTCAAAAAACTTTGCCCTCGCAAGCCCACATAGAACGACTTCCTGGATTATTTCCTTTACGGCGTTCTTCTTTTCGTCCAAAGTCTCCGTTTGGTAATTCTTCAACATCTCGTCGATTATGCTATTCATGGTGTCTCCTCCTTAGGTAATTTGCCAGGTGCTTAAGATTATTGACATGATATTTCGGTGCGATAAAATAAATGTCCTCTCTATTGAGGTTATCAAATTCAACTTCATCAATCCTCATGTCATTGAACAATAATTCTTCAAGTTCCTTTAGGTTTTTTACCGGAGGAAGCTCGTATAGCTTATCGCAAAGAGCCTTCTCTTTTGAGGCCATCATGAATGAATAACCACCTTCTTCAATGATGTTGACCCCATATGGGTACGCATCAACAGGTACATCTCTATAAGAAAAGGTCCCAAAACGGTTGTTGAACGACTTCTTCTTTTTCTTTTCAGTGGTTGCACTTGTAAACTCATACACTGCTTCCGGGATTAATCCATAATATGCCAAAGCATAATTGAATGAAATATAGGATGGTCCATAGATTGCATTGGCCAAATATACTCCGGATACATTTGCGTTGTTCTCGTACAATCCCTTCGTTAGAGGGATAAGTTTTCCTTCCTTCACAAGGCGGCCCATCTTTCCGTAAGGATTGACATAATTCTTTAGTTGATCTAAGATAACATTCGTACTCAAAATCATTTATTTTCACCTCACACTACTATTTTATAGCAGTTGTTGGTGAAAATCAAGTATTTCAACAATACTTTTGTATAATTTTCACCTTGTACTGCTATTGAACAGCAGTTAGCGGAGCAAATAGTACATTTTAGGATATTAAAGCGGTAATCCTCGGTCATTCAATCTCCGAGATGATAGCTTTTTGAGAACAAAAGTGAAAACTATATAAATATATTTTTCACTCTATGAGTAAACTCATATTTTACTTCACATTCAAGCATACCATTATATTATAAAAAATCATAATTGTTTTTGTGAATTAATTATTTTAAATATTGATTTTAACAAATTTTACTTTTTATATCAATATTCTTTTTCGTTAATGCAACTTGCCATTTTTTAATTTTATCTTTATAGTTTTTGTCTGGTTTTATAATATTGAAAACCTCAACAACAGTATCTTCAAATGACATATATCGATCATATTTATCAAAATATAAATCTAGTAATTTTGATATATTTTGTATTTCATTATCTTTATACTTTTTTATTAATTCTACACATTCATCAGAAAAATAATGATTAAAATTCCTAAACATTTTAAAAATTAATCCCCATAAAAAATCTTTAGATTCATTTAACAAAACCATTGAATTTGCAATTTCTCGGATAAATTGATCAGATTCATATTCATCTTTTTCAAAGAAAGTAAACGACTTGTCAAAATTTTCTAGATATTTGTAATATCTATTTATGTTATCTTTCTTAAGATAATGTTTTTGAATCCAATAATTAACTGTTCTCATATTTTCAAGGATAACATCATATTTTTTACATTCAAATAATAGATCAATTATATTATCATATTTATCATCAAAAATATAACTTTTTAAATACCATGATAGTATTACTTGCTTACTCATTTGAATATCATTATCGCTTTCATTCATCTTAATATATTCAATAAACTTATCTTGAGACGATATTCTATCGAGTAATACAATGGAATGATAGTTAGAAATGGATATTAACGGATATGACAAATTATGGTTTTCATGTATATTATCAAAAATGTAATTTTCCAATGAAATTCCGTATTCAAAGTCCAAATACAACAATTTTGGGTATATAGATGCTATAATGGATTTTAGTTTCTTACAATCATATTTTTTTATAAAACACGTGATGATTTCTTCTAACTTTATCACACTGATACTTTTGCATTCGCATAAATAAATAACGATATCTAAATACGAATGTATATTTTCATTTATACATATTGTTACAATCCTATCATAATACTCATACTCATCAACAGATAGAATATTATAATCAATATTATTAACTATTTCTGTCAATTCATCAATTGTTATTTGATTATATATTTGTTTTAAAGCAAATAATACAGACGAAGTTGCTGCGTTAAATTCATTTGTACTTATTAAAAAAACAGACTTTTTTAATAAACGTATTAATATATATAAATTTTTAGAATCATTAGAATAATAGTGAATTAAATGAATTAATAATCCTGAATCAAATTTTTCAATATAATTATCTAAATCGTTATAAAAATTTTCATGAATATATCTTCTAAACGAATTATGAATTACATCATCAAAATAATAAGAACCTCCTATCATTTTGTGAAAAACATCTATGGCATCATTAATATCCATATCTTTAATTTTATCATATATTCTGTTTTCTTCTTCTTGTGAATCATAATTAACAGAATAAATCTTCTTGTTAAAATTATTTACAAAATCTATTTGCTCAGTTTTTTCACTCATATAAGGAAAAATATTTATTTTTTTGTTTAAAATACCATATAAATGATTTTTTAAAATCATAATAGTAGAATCTTTTTCACAACCAAATGTTGCTTCATTTAATGTTTTTTGAATCAATTTTAAATTGGTTTTGATTAAATCAGAACTTAATTTTTCATTGAATATAATCCTTAAATCCGCATAAAAAGACTCATCATTTACAAAAAGACTAAAGTTTTCAAAAAATAGTGAGACAAATCTATCGAAACTGATATTCAATAAACACAATCCTATTTTTTTGAATAAATCTTGACTACTATTTATGAAAAATAATATATCTTTTTTTAAAACTTGCGTATCAATTTTTTTTGAAGCAATTTTAAGCCATTCAAAATATGTAATTTCGTACTGATGTGAATGTGATTTGTACCCATTAAATGATGACATATCATAAAAAAATTTATTGTTAAAAGACAATATTACTTCTTTTGAATAATTATAATATTCTAACGGATTCAAACTAATTAACTCTGGCACAATCAAATATTTATCATAATCATTTTTATTATTTCTCTTCTCAACTATTGTTTTATATACTAAAAAAATGACATTTGGATTAACATTAACTAACACATTTCTATTCATATATAAATCGTAAACTAAAGAGAATGGCCAAGATAGGACACCATTAAGGTATATTTCAACAAAAGAAACAAATTTAGTTTCATTAACAAATTTAGGTTTTGATAGTAATATTTCTAATAATAATTGTAAAATAATATTACTACTGTTCAATTTTAAATATGGAGCTTCTTCTTTATCGCTTTCATATAATTTAATAGATTCATTTATTAGGGATACTATAAAATTATCAACATTAGAATTTTCGATATTTCTTCTACAATAACAATCAATAAGAAGCAAGCCATCCCAAACACTAGACCTTACATGATTATCATCGATCTTAACACATGGTTTTATATTAATTTTTGGAGAAAATAGTCTTTCATTTTCCTTTAGTTTTAGAATCCAATCGGGAAGAAATTCCGATTTACATAAATTATTAATAATCTCCTTTAAATCATTCATTATTATTCACCAACTTTTCTATAATTTGTACATTTTCGTCAGTTGGCATATTTGAAACAATTTTATTTATAATACTCACCTTCCTTGATGTACTAGCAAATGTTTTTGTTTCAACAATTTTATCCCATTTTTTTAGAACATTAATTAATGCATTATAATTATCTTTTTCTCTCG
The DNA here is from genome assembly GCA_017542485.1 of Acholeplasmatales bacterium. Taxonomy (GTDB): domain Bacteria; phylum Bacillota_I; class Bacilli_A; order Acholeplasmatales; family Anaeroplasmataceae; genus Anaeroplasma. The sequence goes on along the minus strand of JAFXXC010000019.1, from coordinate 58,102 downwards.
AATAAGGTAACAAATATATTCCGAGTGATTTAAAGTATTCTTTATCAAATTCATATTTTATTAAATCTTTATACAAATAGCCATCTAACATAAAAAGTCGTCTATCCTTTGAATCGTCATCATTTAAAAAATATCTTATTAATTCAAATTCACTAACTCCATATCCAACAAAAAGAATTGTCCATTTATAATCCATTAATTTTTTTAATTTTATGCCAAATATACGTTCAACAGAATATGCCTTGGCATAATCTTCACTTGTAAATACCATATTCTCAGGTTCACTAATACTGCCATGGAGATGAATAAATGAATAATCACGATTATTCTCATCGTCATAATCTACAAATGATTTTATTACTTTTCTATCATTAAGTGGCTTTGTGTTTTCAAGAGTTTCATCAGCATTTGTCGTAACAATTGTAGCATTATAAGCAGATAAATATTTTGCAATTTGCTTAGCTATTGACAAATTTATATCTTTGTTATTGCTTAGTTCTTCTACTATATATTCAATTCCTCTCTTTCCGGCAGAATCAAATCTTTTAGAAATAATAGTTACAATTTGCATTGGCGTAAATCCACTAGAAAGTAATACTTCTTTTTCTGAATTTGATAGTATTTTCTCTTCAACCGCTTTATTTACAAGTCTTTTACCCAACTCAAACCATAATGGATATCCAATTAATTTAGATATGCCAGCGCCAATAAACAATAATAATTTACCACTATCGATGGCATTAATTATTTCTTCGGGCATATCAGGAATATCAGGAAATGGAAATTTATACTTTTTTTTCATAATTATTAACCACCTCCAAGAACTCTACTCAATCGCATCATTTAATTTTTCTTCTTATCTATTAGTTACTACTACATTAAACATCTTTTTTAAAATTCCAAAAACATATATCTATTAAATAAACATCAGGAATAGACATAAATACTACTTATTATTATACAATACTATTATATTCATAACTAGTATTTTTAATATATTAAAATAACCTCGGTATTAGTTCGCTTGTTGAACTATATCCGAGGTATTATTTTTTTATTATAATTTAATTTAAATACTATTTATTAGTAATCTCAGTTCTAACCATCTTTTCTACTATATCTACAAATTTATGTTTAGGTTCCCAACCAAGTGTTTCTTTAGCTTTTGTTGAATCACCTTTTAAATATTTATTATCGTTTACACGATATAGGTTAGGGTCAATTTCAACTAATACATTTCCAGTTACATCGTTAATACCTTTAGTATCAATTCCTTCACCTTTCCATGTTATTCTAATACCTATTACTTTAAATGCTGCTTCTATTAATTCTCTAACAGTATGACTTTCACCTGTTGCAAATACATAGTCATCTCATTTATCTTGTAGATATTATTTATAAATACATAATTTAATGACCACAAGGGTCGGGCTATCAACTTCAAATAAACTAAATTACTCGTCTCTATCCCTCATTCATATGATTATTTATTAAAAGATGATTTAGATAATCATAGTGATAAAATAGGTTATAATTCTTCTATTTAATTCTATAATAATCTTCTAAATTACCTATATCTATTCTTTTACCTGGCATAAGATATGCATATACATCATTTCTTTTACTAAACCATTCTATAAATCCACCAGGAGCATCTACCTTACATCCACTATCAATGCCATTTTTAAGTTTTCGTAATCTATTATCATTTTAAAAATTCAATTTATAATTTTTATTTGCACTTAAATATTTAATTAATTCTTGCATAATACCTTATTATAATGCACCTAATAAAACTATTTATTAAAAAGGTAGCTCATCATCATATCTATATTCAATTTCCTTAATAGATAGTCTAGATTGAATATTTTTGATTATTATTTCTTTTTTTGAATTAGACATATTCAGCATCATTTTGTAAAAATCTAATAAATTAGTAAAAAATATTATATTTTCTTTTATATAGCTATAATTAGATTTAACAAAACAACTAATAACTTTATTATTACCCTGGACAATGTCTTCTAACGAACTAGATTCTATAACCTTTTCAAGATTCTTCATTATCAAATTTATATCATTTTCAAAAACTCTATTATCAATAAATCTTGTAATAGAATCCGACAATTGACTAGAAAAATTTTTATATATTGTCTTATCATTTTCAGTAAAATTGATTTTTGAAAATAAGGATTTGCTTAAGTCATCTTTTATCTCATTAAAACTTTGATACCTTAATGAAGTTTGAACATAACACATTTTTTCAAGAATACTTACATAAGAAAAACCATCTATATTATTAATTATGTTTTTAAATAAAACACCAAGATAATAAATCTCTGTTCTAACGTCGTACTTTTTATCTACAATTATTTCTTCAGGTTTCTGAGTACCAGGCCAATCCAATAAGACACTATTCTCATCAATATTTTCAGTATCATACTTTTTCCCAAAGCCAAAATCTATTATTTTTAATTCATCATCTTCATTTATCAAAAAATTACTTGGTCTAATGTCCCTATGAAGGATTCCTTTGCTTTCAAGATAACAGAAAGCATCAATCGTATCAACAAATAAATCATCCAAACTCTTATTCTTTGAAGGAACAAATTTATCAATACTTTTACCTTCCACATATTCCATTTGTATATACCCTGTTTTGTTTTTAGGATACAAATAATAATTGTAAATACGGACTATATTTTTGTGAGAAATATCCATTAAAATTTTAATTTCTTCTACAAATCTTTTATAACAATCTTCAGAGTCATTACTTCCTTTTGGAACAAATTTTTTTATTGCGAAATACTTTTCTGCTATTTCATCGTAAAAAAGATGTGTATCACCTGTCCCACCAGTTCCTAGAACTCTTATATCCTTTAATTCTTTAGAAATATTAAATTGAACAGTCTTTCCATCTACAAGTGATATTTCCTTCATAATTTGTCACCTCTTGATTATCTCTATTATAAAAATTATATTACTAGCCATATAATTTCTATATTGATCTGCTAATTATATCGATTTTTCAAATAAATACAATAATCATCAATTTGTCTTTCTAATCCTCTATAAAGGGCCGCTTTCCATCCATTGCAATCAACTTTTTCATTATCTTTGGCGGTTTCTTTTATGAACGCAATTAACTCTTCCTTGCTTATGTCAAGTAATCTTCTATGTCTATCGTTACTACTCACTATTTCGCTGTTGCAGTATCCTTGAAATGTATCATTTAATTTATAAATATCTAAATGGACTTTATACTTATCAACTAGTTTTGAAGTTAAATTGCCACAATAAAATATATATTTATATATTTTTGATACATCAAAAACTATTTTACATTCTAACCATTTTTCATTCATCTCTTCAAAATACGGATGAAAAGGAACCTCCAAATAATTATTAGAATACTTAATTTGTTTTTTTTCATTACAATTCGAACAGACAGGAATCAAATTATTTGGCGTTATACATAGTTGTGGATATTTTGTTTTAGGAATAAAATGATCTAAAGTATTTGCTGTTGCACAACCACAGATGGGGCAACTTAATCCAGCATTAGACAACAACAAATCATAATAGATTCTACCTTCCGAATTTTTGGGAGAAAACTTATAAGTATATAACTTCTTTATTTCATCGATTTCAGCTTTAGCGAAATTTGTAAGAGGATATTTATCCAGCATTTTAGGTACATATAAATTATAATTTTTAGATTCTTGTAAAATTATATTTTTATTTTTAAATATAATAGACTTCATAGGTTCATTAATAAAAGTATTACAAGTATCAAATATTTCCTGTATTCTAGAAGAATCCAATTGGTTTTTAATTTTTCTCATTTTTATCCTCTTTATAACATAGTAGACGTAATCTGCTTTTAGCTTCATCTCCTAAACATCCACCAAATTTTCTTAATGCATCTTCATAATTTTGAGATTCATTTGCAACTTTCTTTAAAAGTGTATTAAAACCAGAATTCTCTATTTCATATTTAAATACCTCATATGTAAGTGTTGACAAGTTTGTTCCAAATGTTTCTATAGTAGGTCTATATACTTTTCTCACATTTCCAAATCTTTGAATAATCCAAACACATGATTTAGGCACTTCTTGCAAAATTATAGGTGAATGAGTGGCTATAATTGAAAAAGCATTTCTTTCTACAAGAATATTTGATAACCATCTAATCAACATAGATAAGAGAGGCGGATGCAAATGGTTTTCAGGTTCATCCATAATTATTAAGCTTTTTTCAACCATAGTTGCAATTGTTCCGCATACTATTGAAACAACTTCTTTATAACCTGCACTTAATAAATTAAATATTGTACTGATGTTTGAAGATTTTTTATAAAAATCATTTAGTATAATTAGCTCATTAATATATTTAGCATTTGGAAAGGTATTAGACATATCATTAATAAAACTATTCCATTCAAGTATCTTTTTTTCGTTTTTACAACATGCATAATAGTTCTCAATAAATTGCTGGGTCAATTCATTAACATCTTTATTTTTATTTAAATCGTTAATATTCCTAGCTCCTATATAATAAAAATCTTTTTTTATATGACTTATATCACTATTTTTAACATTATAAAATGTGCTATAATCATCAAATGGATTAAATGATATCAAAAATATGGATTCAAACTTTTTATCAGCAATATCAGCACGTATAAATTGCGTTACTATTTCTTTAATAGTATAAGTTTTGCCACACCCATTAGAGCCGATTAATACGTGTATATTTGTTGGAGGGCATGATTCAACATTAACTTCAAAAACAAGAGTGTTATCAGAATTCTTATCTTTATCAGCATAGATAAAAGAATATTCATAGTTATCAAGAGGTTCTTTACCAATATACACTCTATAAAATTGATTTTCACATTCAAAAGGTGATATAAATCTAAATAATGAAGTTGAAACCATATCGTTTTGAAGTAATTCATTTAATTTGTCAATTTGAACTACTATATCATTAAGTGAACTGAAAATATTTATCCCATATTCCTTTTCGGAATTCTTCACCTTTTTATAAGATTCAAGAGATTGCCATAAAGAGCAAAAATTATTATCTAATTTGGAGAATTTTTTTGCAATATAATGGTTTACATTATTTTTTTCAGATTGGATACCATTTTTTTCTCCCAAAAAAGCTATTTTGATGTTTCCAAGTTCTTCAATCATTTTGGATGATTTATAAAGATATGCACTGAACATTGTAATATATCCATAATCGTTCCAATTATCCGACTTTAAAAAAACGTATAAACCATTATCATAATTATGCTTTTCATTAATATAAAAGTTCATTATTTCCTCTTTCTAAAATAAATTTCATTATTTCATTATCTTATTCTAATCCAATATTATCAAAATATAAATTAATTCCTTCCAAATAAAACTCTTGTTTATACTTTATTTATAACATCATTTAATGTTGGCTCATAAATTACAACATTAGCGCCTTCAGCTCTAATTCTTTTAATGACTCCTTGTATTGCTGATTGTCTAAAGTTATCACTATTAGATTTCATAGTTAATCAATATATACCTACAGTAATCTTCTTATTATCATCAAAGAATCCAGCCGCTTTTAATATTTCTTCTGCAATAAAATCTTTTCTCGTTCTATTTGATTCTACTATTGCAGAAATAAGATTTTCTGGTACATTTTGAAAGTTTGCTTTTAATTGCTTTGTATCCTTTGGTAAACAATAACCACCATAACCAAATGATGGGTTGTTATAATGTGTACCAATTCTTGGATCTAAGCATACACCATCAATAATAGATTTAGTATTTAAATTCTTTGATTCAGCATAGGTATCTAATTCATTAAAATAAGCTACTCGAAGTGCTAAATATGTATTAGCAAATAACTTAACTGCTTCAGCTTCAGTTGGCTCCATAATTAAAGTTGTTATATCTTCTTTAATTGCACCTTCTTGTAAAAGCTTAGCAAACTTATTAGCACATTCTAATACTCTTGCATCATCTTTTGGACATCCAACAATAATTCTTGATGGATATAGATTATCATATAATGCTTTTGAATTCTATAAAGAATAATATATTCTTAATTATATTTTCTTTTTACTAATACTAACCATATTAATAATAACCTGGTATAATTCCAGCTCTAATAAATAACTCTTTTACACTATACCAAATAAAATTTCTATAATAATCGTTTTGCCTCATAGAATCATTAATAAGACTTAATTTATCTATTTCTCTAATAATATCTTGTTTAATATAAAAAGGATAATTTAAACACATCACAAAACATTTAAATACTTCAATAGAAAATTTATCATTAAAATTCATAATACAATCACTCCTCCTTTGTTCGATTGTATCATGAATAATCTACTTATGCCAGCATTATTATTTATAAAGTTAAAATGTCAACATTTTGTCAACCTTATGCTTTAAAAAGACACCTATAATACTTATTCTTATCAAATCAATAATCATTCCGTATACTCTTAATATTATTTATTAATACTCTAAATCAAACAATAAATTCATTGCATATATTTTTTTATTCAAAACATAAAATATTTTTATACTAATTATTATTTTAAAATTGCAATTATTATTGTTGTAATCAAAGATGCAATCGCAACACAAGTAGATATAATAGTTATAGAAAGCATTATCTTATTATGTTTATTTGTACTGCGTATTTCATCTTCTAATATATCATTTCTCTTTTTCAATTCTTTTTGATGTTCTTTTAAAACTTCAATAGTGCTTTGCTGTAATGCATTTGCGTTTTGCTGCTCCATTGCTAATTGTTGAGTGGCTAATGCAACATTCATAATTGAAATGTTTGAATTAACTTGAAGGTCTTCAATTTTTTTATTATGAAGTTGTTGATTCATTCTATCTATTTGCTTAAGTGAATCATTTATTAAATCATTCATATAATCACCACACTTTTAAAACAATGCTTGTTAAAAATATTTTAAATATTTATTATCATCTAATGGTATATGAAAAGACAATAATGTGCCATTAGTTAATAATGGTTTTGAAATCCCACCATAGCTTGAATCAAAGTCTTTTCTACTTAATTCTTTTATATAATCTTTCCTAATAATAAGTATATAAAATATCAAATTACTTAATTTTATAATAATCTTCTAAATTACCTATATCTATTCTTTTACCTGGCATAAGATATGCATATACATCATTTCTTTTACTAAACCATTCTATAAATCCACCAGAAGCATCTACCTTACTTCCACTATCAATACCATTTTTAACACATTCTATAATCGTATCGTTTTATTTATTAAATTTAATTAAGCATTTTTTCTTTAACTTATAATTACCAGATATATAGGTTTGATACAAATCGATTTTGTTTTTTTGGCATATTTCATATAATAAAGTCTTATCTGAATTACATATTTTCAAACCCATAATTACAGCTTTTGGAACAACATTAATATATGACGTTTTATTATCAACAAAAACTCTCCACTCTTTATCTTTTGAATGATACCTATCTTTTACTAAACAAACACGTCTTCTATCAATTAAAAATCTGTTCCAATCTTTAATGAAATGTTCCATTTTTGAAAGCCTATATATAATGCATTTGAAAAGTTCATTAGCATAGAAAGGTTTATTATAATAAACAATAGGATATAAATAATTTCTACAATTATCTATTAATTTATCATCAGATGCATATGTATTATTATAGGAATTCCTAATGCTTTCAACATCATATTCAATCACAAATCCAGTATAATTATTTGCATATTTCAACCATAAATCTTGATTTAAATCACTTTCACTAAAACATATAGAATATATTTCATTTTTAAAAGTATATTGTATATTTTCTATAGTGTTATCAATCCACTCAAATATTTTTTCTTTATTCTTTAATGCATATTCTATATCAAAATTGAATTTTATATTATTCATTTCTTGAAAACGATTAAATTCTACTTGAGCATTCGGATCATTCAATAAAGCAATAATTTCATTTCTTAATTTTGTTTTATCAATACAAAACAAAGTATCAAATGGTCATCATAATAATTAGATGTAGAAAAATATAATCTATTATTTAATAATGCTGATAAGCTATTGGAGTCAACCTTTCTATATCTAAATAACTGTTTGGGAATATACTCATCAAATTTCATCAAATCTATTTCATTAGTTGGCTTATCTAATTCAGTCCAAAACTCTAATCTCTTTTTGTTATTCATTTAGGATATTAATCTCCTTTCGTGATAAAACTATACTTTCAATTTTTATTTGGCGAATAATGCATTGCGTATTCAGCGCCAAAACTACCTTCTTTACTAAAAAGATTACTCGTTCGTTAATCAAAATATTCGAATCAATATAATTTAATAATTCTTTTTGTGTATTTGAAAGATTTTCACTTAAATTATAACTTATATTTCCTCCTAATAATCTAGCATTATTTGCAGTTGCTTTTTTATTTTTGAGGCATATTACTTAAGTTTCTTATTTTATACCCACCTCTATCATTTATTGAATAACGTTACAAATTGTTAAAAATTGCTAATTTGTAACAATTAAGATAGTGATAAATCAACTTTGTTTGTTAACCAATCCTCAATATTCATATGAGTAATTCCATCTTGAGACATATCAAATTCATCTAGACTTAATACAAACTTTGGGGAAGCATCTCTTACCGATTTAAAAGCTCCAAACTCTCTTTCAATCACATCATCGCTTGATAATAAATAAGCAACTTGAATGAAACACTTTTTCCCATCTTTCATTGCAACAAAATCAATTTCGCCTTTATAAGTTTTTCCAATTTTAACCTCATATCCTCTATATATCAATTCATTATACACTAAATTTTCTAATGAATGCGACACAAAAACTTTATTAGAATCATTACAAGCCAATACAAAACCATTATCAATTACGAATTGTTTTTCAACTTGTTTTAATGTTCTTTTTGTGGCAATATCATAACGTTTAACTCTTGAAATTAAACAAGCTTGCTCAAGTTTATCTAATATCCTATATACAGTTTCTCTATATATTGTATCAGGATTATTTTGATTATAATAATCAACTATATTTTGGGCAGAAAATTCTTTAGAAGAATTAGTGATAATATATTTAGAAATTGTGATAAATGTTTCTTTATTAATTTTAGATTGTCCACTACAAATATCTTTATCAATTATTCCATAATAAATTGATTTTAAATAGTCTTTAATATCTTCTTCTAAATAATAATCTAAACGCTGAGGCATTCCACCATATCTTATATAGTTTTGAAGTGGTTTTTCTGGAAGATTCATCTTATTCTCTCTGAAATAATTAATATATTCATTATAAGTAAAAGGCATAATCTTAAATTCCTTACATCTTCCAACTAATAAAGTTGCAAGTCTTCCAGATAAAAGTTTACTGTTACTACCTGTCACAAATATAGAAACATTTTTAGTAGCCTTAAGTGAAGCAAGAGTCTTTTCAAATTGTTTTACATGTTGAATCTCATCTAAAAATATATAGTATTTTTTATCATCAATTATTAGTTTTACTATATATTCGTTTAATTTTTTATAATCCTTGATATTAGAATATTTTACATCTTCAAAATTTATTGAGATTATATGATCTAACTTTGCGTTATAATCTTTAATTAATTCATTTCTTATCTGCTCAAGTATTACACTTTTTCCACATCTTCTTATACCTGTTAATACTTTAATTAAATTAGATTCATAAAATCTTCTAATATTTTCTAAATATTGCATTCTTTTAATTAGCATGATCGTTCACCTACAAATACATTATATCACAAAAAACAAAAAAGCGTTACAAATTTGTTGTTTCAAACAATTTGTAACGCTTTTTTTACTTGTTTTGTGGCAATTATAAAAAAGTGGTTCAAAATATAGGGTCTATTTTACTATTTTAAAATTGGAATCACTTTTTTATAATATTCATAATTAAGTTGCATAAAAATACAAACGAATAAAATAATGTTGATTTTAGCATAAATCTAGAATAAAACGTTACTAGTTCTTTTTCAAATATATCATTACTACTATAACTAATATTACGAGTATAAAATCTATTTCAAATCTTTCTTTTCATACTTCTTTTCTAAATTACTTATTTTAGTAGGAATTTCATATAAATATTGAATTATAAACTCGACTAAAGAAATAACATCTTTTATTTCCCACTTTGAGATTTTATTAACTTCACTATGAGCTCCATCGTTTCCAATTCGTCTAATTAAATGACCGCAATCCTTAAGTTCTTGAGGAAAGATTCCTTTGGTAGATAAATCATTTATTTTACCAACAAGATTTCCTTCAGATACCCCCTGGTCTTCACATATCATCTCTAAAACTTTTCTTAAAGCAATCATACAAATATCAGTATCAATGTTATAATTCTTCACAGCAGCATTAAATTTTTGTTTTATATCTTTGGGGGTATTTTTCATATCAATTGATTTCAAAGGATAGATTAATTTAATAAAGCTATCATCATCCTCTTCATCAGATTGGCCATAGTATTCATGTGTTATCACAATTCCATTATGACAAACAGGACATTCTAAAAAAAGCCATGTTGTAATAGAAACCATACTCCTTACTTTAGTTTCTTCATCAACATATTCTTCTATATTATCAAAATTTCCTTTCAAATTAGCTAATCCTTTGTTTCCACAATGATTACATTCAACTAAATATTGATTTTTTGCTTTATACATATTCTTATCCTTTCATCACTCTTACTGTCTGTTATTTTTCAATATCTAATAAAAAATTATCTAACTTATCTAGTAAATAATCCGATGGTTCATCACCATTTTCTTTCATTTCATTCATAGTTATTAAATCTTTAGTTGTTAGGAGTAAAATTAGTTTCCCGTTTTCCCTAAGACAACCTTTGGCTGCAATTTTAGAATTATCATCATATTCATTTTGTGAAAAAATAATTGCAACACTTCTTATTGATTTAGCATATAAATATCTTTCCGTCATAAATATTTCTTTTTGAGTGACTTTATTATTATAGTTTTTAAATTCAAAAACAATATATATAGAATTAAAATAATTTTCTATAATTTTCCAAAACTGGCCATATTGGGGTTCATTATTAACCATCCTATCTTTAATCCTGCATATTAAATCAAACCTAAACATACCACATGAAGCTACCGCTTGTGTATACCATAAATTCAATTCTTCAGAAAAAATGTTTTTCAATAATTCCACACAAAGATCTTCATATTTTGCAAATTCATTATGTCCTTTTTCACATTGTTCCATTTGCATTATCAGGTTTCTAGTATATTCAGAATGTTTAACTGAGCTAAGTTGTATTGGTGATGATTTAGGTTCTATATTAGTAGTAGATACCTCCAAACATGACATAAGCTCATTTCTTAGTTTTTGGTTTGACTTAACAGCGTAAAGCAAATTTGAAAGATCAATGAATAAAACATTCGAATACTCTTTTTCGAATTTAAGCATTCTTGAATTAGCTTCACAACCATATACAATAACAGGTTTCATATTATGCTCATTAGCTAGCTTTATTATCTTATCTATAGGTCTTCTATCTATAACACGATACTTTACCTCTATAGCATATTTTTCTTCATTCATTCTAGCTGTAATATCTATCTCACCTTCTTTACCATACCAGCGGGAGATCTCATATCCAGCTTCCTTAAATATCTGTGCAACACACGTCTCAAACCTTTCGTATGTATAAATATCCATTATTAATCACCCTAATTTCAAAATAATTTTATTTGTATAGTAAAAACGTTTTAACACTACTGATTTAAATTATACATTATTTAAGTCAAACAAAAAAGCCTAATTCATACTAAAATTAGACTTTTATTTACTATTCATTTTCTACTGCCATTCTAATAGGAATAGAATTAATTATTCTTTTCTTATTTACACCATATTCATTTTACCAAATTCATAGAAATCAACTGGCATATCAAATGAATCTATTACTATATAATTTGTTTTATATCCATCATTAATATTATACTTTGGTCTATTTTTCATATTTATTGCTCTCCACTTAAGCTTTTTTCAATGCTTTTATAAAAAAGATATATTATTATTACAAGTCAACAACACTTTCTGTGCTTTATAAGCATGTATCGATTTTGCAAATGTGCTTGTTTGCCTTATAATGAATTTACAAGGGCATTATTATTTTCCTCCAGGTTAGTAATGTCCTTGCTCTAATTAAAACAAATTTATAAAAATAATTAATATTATCTCTTATTATAATTCTTATCTAACCAATTCATATATTCGCCAGATTCAACATGACTTAACCATTCTTGGTTTTCTAAATTCCATTTAATTGTTGCGATTATACCTGTATCAAAGTTATGTTCAGGCTTCCAACCTAGCTCTGTTTCAATCTTTGTTGGGTCCATTGCATATCTTAAATCATGACCAGGTCTATCTGTAACATAATTAATTAATGTTTCAGGTTTTCCTAATTCTTTTAAGATAGTCTTAACTACTTGTAGATTAGTTCTTTCATTATGTCCACCGATATTATAAACTTCACCATCTCGACCTTTACGAACAATTAAGTCAATGGCTGTACAGTGGTCTCCTACATATAACCAGTCTCTTACATTTTCACCCTTACCATATACTGGTAATTTTTCATTTCTTAATGCCTTTTGAATCATTAAAGGTATTAATTTTTCAGGGAAATGATATGGGCCATAGTTATTAGAACATCTAGATATAGTACAAGGTAATCCAAATGTTCTATGATAAGCTTGTACTAATAAATCAGCTGAAGCTTTAGATGCACTATAAGGTGATGATGTATGAATTGGAGTATCCTCAGTAAAGAATAAATCTGGTCTATCAAGAGGTAGGTCTCCATATACTTCATCTGTAGATACCTGATGGTATCTTTTAATGCCATATTTACGGCACGCATCCATTAATGTTTGTGTACCTAAAATATTTGTCTCTAAGAAAATACGAGGATTTTCTATAGATCTATCTACATGAGATTCAGCAGCGAAATTAATTACGTAATCAAATTTTTCTTCTTCGAATAATTTAAATACTGCCTCTCTATTACAAATATTTTCATGTACAAATTTAAAATTAGGCTTATCCATAATTGGAGCTAATGTTTCCATATTACCTGCATAAGTTAATGCATCAATACATACATATTGGTCCTTAGGATATTTATTTACCATAATATGTAGGAAGTTTCCTCCAATGAAACCAGCTCCACCTGTTACTAAAAATTTTGCCATAATTAAAACTCCTTAAATAATAAAAATATTATTATCCCAATCAAACATAGATTTAAAGTTCATCTACTCGTTTACTTTTTCAATCGAGACATTTTTTGAAATCCAACATAGTTAAATAAAGCACATAATAAATTTTCAATAAAATTAATTTTGAAAATATGTTTTTGTTTTTTCTATGAAATCTTTCATACCTTCTTCAAAATTTATTGTAGGATTCCATCCAAGTTTATGTCTAATCTTATCGTTTTTACCATAAATACCAAACTGATCTCCTGGTGTCCCCAAGATATATTCTACTGTAGTACCAGGTATATTACTTTGTATAGTTTTAATAATATATTCAACTTTAATTTTTCTACAATTTGCCACATTAAATACATCAAATTTTTCATCCCTAGGAATAGTAATCGCAAGTTCACATGCTGAAACAACGTCTTTTACATGTACAAAATCTCTGAATCTATCCTTACTTCCTTTAACAACAATATGACCATCTTTTAACGCCATAGCTAGATAAATTGATGCCATTCCTTGCTTAAGATTATCAAGATTTTGTCCATAACCAAATACATTAAAAAATCTTAAAGCAGTGCATTGAATTCCAAATGAGGAAAAAATTCTCATATAATTTTCAGAAGCAAGTTTTCCTACAGCATAAAAAGATTTAGGTTCAGTCTTACTATTTTCATCAACAAGTTCCTCCTCATGATCACCATAAGTTGACATTGATGAAGCATAAACAAATTTCTTTACGCCATGTTTTTTGCAATATTCAAGAAGTAATAACGTAGAAGCCGTATTCGTACTCAAATCATAAATAGGATTCTCAAAAGAAATTTCACCACTAGATTGTCCAGCTATATGAAAAACAGCATCAAAACTATAATCATCAAGTTTTGAAATAATGTCTTTATCATATGTATTACCTTTAATGAATTTACAACCAGTAGGTATGTTAGATTCTTTACCAGTCGATAAATTATCAATTGTAACCACCGTATTTCCTTTTAATATTAAATCTTTAGCAAGTGCAGAACCGATGAATCCTGCAGCTCCAGTAACTAAATAATTAGCCATAATATACCTTCCTCTTAATCCTTATAATTATATTTTATCCAATATGCAGCCTTAATTAAATCAAGTTCATCGTGGATATCTATTGATTCATCAATTACATAAGGCTTAACATTTTTCCCTAAGAAGCTCCAAGGCATATCGCCTTTCTCTCCAGCAAGCAATTTTTTTGTATTTATTACCCAAATATTATGTGATAAAAAATAACATTTAGGCAAATCCTGTCTATTAGTCGATTTACAAACTTCTCCAGTATATGATACTAGATTACCTTTTTCATCAACTTTCTTACACCTTAGAGGATGATGATCGTTATCACAATATACAGGACATACTGAACTAAGTATGTCATAGTTATCTTTTAATTCATTAACGCAATCTCTTACCATAGTTGAAGTTACTGTAACATTATTAGCAAGCAATACACAAAGAATATCAGGAACATAATCATCTTCCTCTTTCATTACTTTTAAAGCATGCATAATACAATCAATGTGCTGAGCTGTAGGAGCACCAAGTTCAAGTGGCCTAATAATGCTTTTATACCCCAATTTTTTAGATGCATTAAGTATTTTTTCATCATCACTACTGCAGTAAAAATGATCAAATACTTCTGCTTTAACACAAGCATTAGCTCCGTAGTACAAAACAGGGTGACCCAAAACATCAAGCACGTTTTTATCTTTTAACGAATTATTTCCCCTGCCTGTTAATAAACAACAAATTTTCATATTCATTTATCCTCCTTATATTTGTTTATTATCTAAGTAATTTAATTTATTTATATCTTGATTTATTAAATTTCTGATATATCATCATTTTTTAATTTGCTATTTAATTTTTTTGATTTTAATTTCCTTTTAATAAAAACATTTATATCTTTTAAGTTAAACAAATAAACTAAAGTAATAATCGAAATAAAATGCATTGTAAATCCAATATAATAATTTGAAATGAAAGTAATTACGTAAAAACTTCCCATCATAACTATCATAAACACAAAATTTTTAATCCAATTAACATTATAATGCCTAATAAAATAAAATTCTGAAATAATATACCAGATTAACATAGTAATTATACTTGCAATAGAGATTGCACTAACGGATTTAAAAATCAAATATGCAATCAAATTTGCAACAAAGGAAATTAACAAAACAATAATTGTAATGATAAAAAACCTGAAACTTTCCCCAAAAACTTTGTAATAATTATGCATAATAATCGTAATTGCCGAACTAGTTATAAGTCCAGGAAAAATAATTCTAAAAATCATTAACGAGTCATGATATTTTGGTAAAAACCAATCGACAAACCAACATAAAGGGTAATAAACAACTAAAGCACAAGAAATTAAAGAAATAATAATTGCCAATAATTTAGAATAATTAGATTTTAATGTTTCTTGACTTGTTCTTTTTAATGATGGATACAAAACTGTAGATATGGCTGCTGTCGCAGTAGTAACAAGCGAAAGCATGTTATAAGCAAAAGCATAAATAGAATATGTATTGTTAGTTTCATCTACAGGCCATAAAATATTTACGAATTGGCGATCCATGGATAAAATTAATGTGCTACATAAATTTGCAATTAACAAAGGAAAACCAATTTTAATCAAATTAAAAATTTTCTTTGCTTTATCATGTGTCTCTTTATCACTTCCAAATGTAATATCCTTATAAGTTATTATATACCATAAAGTTAACACAGCAAATATCGAAACATAGATAAATAAATATATGTTATAAGTTATTACAAATCCATTTAATTTATTTACCAACCAAATAACTATAACAGAAAGACTAACAAAAATAGATTGAATTATATTTCTAGTAGATAATTCATTAAATCTTCCTGTTATTTGTGAAACTTGTTGATAATACCCAGTCATATTACTAAAAATCAAATAACATGATATAGACACAAATATAAATTTATACTCTCCTGAAAGAAACAAAAGCGAAATTCCGATTCCTGAAATAGCTATTACTAAGTGTAATAAAGCAAGAATTCTTGTATAAAATCTAAAATCTGATTTACTCAATTCTTTATAGTCAAGACCACCATACTTAAGATATATGCCATCTATTATACCAAAAGCAAATAGTCCAACATACGAAGCATAAAGAGTAAATGTTTTATAGTAACCATAATCCGTTATACCTATAAGGCGTGGAAGAACAAAGCCCACTAAAACACCTGATAAAAGTTTAATTATGTTACTTATAGAAACTTTTATTATATCTTTAATTGTTTTTTTTGCCTTTACATTGTTATCAGGCATATTCTTTTTTTCTTCCATAAGTTTCCCTTTTAAATATTTTTACTATTTTTTTAGATATTTAATCAAATACTATGCATTAAACAAAGACTTGTTTAGACATAATATCATTAGAACTAATATCAATTATAGCTTTAATCTTCACATTTAATGATTTGTTATCAGTCCACATTTACAACTGTTAATCCTGGTATTTGTCAGATAAATCAAGCATGCTTAATATAAATACATATAGAACGTGAACAAATAGTTCCTTTAATAAATATTCTCCTATAAAAAATTGTAATACAAAAAAAGCACAACTTTACAATAATAAACCAATTATGAATTAATAACATTCACAATCTCATCAACGTTTTTTTCATCTATTTCAGATGATAAAAGATTTTTATATTTTTCATATTTATCAAAATCAAGTTTTGAAAAATCAATTTTCATCATCTTTTGAATAACATTATCACTAAATCTTTTTTTTATTAATTTTGCAGGAGCACCTCCATAAATTGAGTATGGCTCAACATTACCAGTAACTACGCTACCCGCACCAATAATTGCTCCTTGCCCAATATGAACTCCTGATAGAATTATACAATTTACACCAATCCATACATCATCATCTATTACAATATCACCTTTCGCATGGGAACAATTTTTTTTATTAATTTGTTGTTCAAAAGGAAAAGATGAAAAGCACTTAAAATCATGTTCACCACCCATACAAAAGAAATTATTTCTAGCAATAGAACAAAAATTTCCAATTTTCAAAAAACACCCCACATAATAATCAAGATAATTAATGCCACCATAAGAATAATTGCCGACACTAATATTTGTCGATGGATTTCCAGATAAAACTCTTACATTATTATGTTTATTTTTTTTTATAAAATTGTTTTGTATTTTATGAAGCCTAAAATCATTTCTAAATCGTTTTAATAACTTAACAAAATATATCATCTTAATTCTCCTATTTCAGTCATAAATCTATTTAAAGCATCTTTCCAATCAGGAAGTCTTTTAAATCCAGCCTTATCAAGACTGTCTTTTGACATTCTTGAATTTAATGGTCTTTTTGCTTGTTGAGGAACTAATTTTAAATATTCCTCAGTAGTTACATAATTAACTTTTACATTTAAATTCTTTTGTTTAAATATTTCTTCTGCAAATTCAGCCCATGAAATATACCCTTCATTAGTTGCATGATATATTCCATATTTATCTGTTTCTATCATGTCACATAATAATTTTGATAAATCATATGTATAAGTTACAGAACCTATTTGATCAGAAACCACATTTAGCTCGGTCTTACCCATATTTGCAAGTTTTAACATTGTCTTAACAAAATTATTGCCATTCTTACCAAATACCCATGATATTCTAACAATAAAATATTTATCAATAGTTGATGTTACAAAATCTTCGCCTTGCGCTTTTGTTTTACCATATACTGATAATCCTTTCTTAGGATCATCAACGTTAAATGGTTTATCACCTAAACCATCAAATACATAATCTGTAGATATGTATATCATTTTAGCATTTATTTCTTTACATGCCTCTGCAATGTATTTAGGTGCTAAAGCATTTACCTCATATACTTTTTCAGGCATAAGTTCAGCTTTATCAACAGCTGTCCATGCCGCATTATGCATAACTACATCTGGTCTATATTCATTTATATATTTTTTTACATCATCTTCTTTAGTTAAATCTAAATCATCGATGTCAATTCCTTTTACATTTGTATAGCCTCTTAGAGTTAATTCTCTTACACAATCATAACCTAATTGGCCTTTTACTCCTGTAACTAGGATTTTCATATTCTTAGACATAATTATGCCTCCAAATTAAATATATTAAAACTTTATCTTACTATCTTTTAATGCAGGATGTATTTTATCTTTTTCAGATAATAATACTTCACCCTTATAAGGCCACTCAATACCAATTTCAGGATCATTCCACATGATACCACCCTCATCTTCTGGGTGATATAATTCATCACATTTATATGCAAATGTTGCAGTTTCAGTTAATACTACAAATCCATGGGCAAATCCTCTTGGAATCATAAATTGGTTACCCTTTTCTACAGATAATACTACTCCAACCCATTTACCATATGTCTTAGAATTAGCACGTAGGTCTACTGCGACATCAAATACTTCTCCTTCTAAACATCTAACAAGTTTTGCTTGAGGGAAAGTCTTTTGGAAGTGTAGGCCTCTTAATACACCAGCTTTAGATTTAGATTGATTATCTTGAACAAAATTATAATCTAAACCAGCAGCTTTAAAATCAGCTTCTTTATATGTTTCCATAAAATAGCCACGGTTATCTCCATATTTTTTTACATCAATAATATAAACGCCTTCAATTTCAGTTTCATTGAAAGTGAAATTACCAAATGTCTTAGCCATTATTTTAACACCTTGCCTTCTGCAACATTAATTAAATGCTTACCATAATTATTTTTAGCCATTGTATTACCAATCTCTAAAAGTTTCTCTTTAGTAATCCAACCATTTTCAAATGCTATTTCTTCAGGACATGAAATCATTAAGCCTTGATGTTCTTCAACCATTTTTACAAATGCTGTTGCCTCAGCTAAAGATTCATGAGTACCTGCATCTAACCAAGTTAAACCACGACCGAATGTAATAACATTTAAATTATTATCATCTAAATACATATTATTTAATGTTGTAATTTCTAACTCTCCACGAGCTGACGGTTTAACTAGATGTGCCTTTTTAGATACTCCCTTTGGATAGAAATATAAACCAATTACAGCATAATTTGATTTAGGTTGTTTAGGCTTTTCTTCAATAGATATTGCCTTACCTTTTGAATCAAATTCTACAACACCAAATCTTTCTGGATCTGGTACATAATAACCAAATACAGTAGCTTTACCAGATTCAGCGTTTTTAACTGCATCCTTTAAATTACCTTTTAAGCCATTACCATAAAGTACATTATCTCCTAATATCATACAGCATGCATCATCACCAATAAATTCTTCACCTAGTAAGAATGCTTGAGCTAAACCATCTGGAGATGGCTGAACCTTATATTGTAAATTAAGTCCAAAATGATTACCATTTCCAAGTAGAGCTTCCATTCTTGGCGTATCTTCTGGTGTTGATATAATTAATATATCTTTTATACCTGCAAGCATTAATATAGATAAAGGATAATAAATCATTGGTTTATCATAAACAGGTAATAATTGTTTAGATGTTACTGTTGTAAGTGGATAAAGACGTGTTCCTGATCCACCTGCTAATATAATTCCTTTCATGTGAAAAAAACCTCCAAACTTTGAAACATAGTAAGTTATATTTGATTATTTAAATAAATTAATGATTTTTCTCTCAACCACAAAAATAAAATTACTAAATTTTAAAATCGTTTTTTTTATAAAACCAATTTTTAAATACTTCTTTGCAAAATACATTTTTGATTGACAACTTATTTTTAGTGAGTTGCTTTTTTTATTTTTTCTAAATTTTTTTGTTGAGTTCTCAACATCATTTATAATAATATATTCAACAGAAGGAATGAATCCTATCTTTATGCCATACATTCTTAATTTTGCAGCCAAACAGTTTTCTTCATACCATAAGAAAGTATTTGAATCTAAATAATCAATAAGAGTTAAAACTTTGCTTTTAATAGCAAAAAACGCTCCTGGAGAAACCTCTATCTCAAAAGGTTTTGTCCCATTAACATTATATATATACTTTTTTGCTTTAATTTTTGAACCAATGAACGAATTTTCCATCAAAATATCAGTGAATGAAGGAAAATCCCAAAATTGTCTGATTTGATTTCCGGTTTTATATTTTCTCGAACACGTAACTAGACCATACTCATCAGTTTCTAACAAAGCTGCAATTTCGTAAATTGTACTATATTCAAAAAAGGTATCTGGATTTGCCACATAACAAAAGTCAATACCTCTGTCAACTAAATATCTTAATCCAACATTATTGCCTCTTGCATATCCCAAATTTTCTCCTGTTTCCAAAAATTCAACTCTATCATCTCCAAGATTCAATATATAATCTCCTATTATTTTCTTAGAATCATCTACTGAATTATTATCTACAATTACAATTTTATTAAATAATGAAATATCCAATGAAATCCTTAGAAGTTCTAAAGTTAATTTGGGTGTTCCATAGTTTAAAATAACAATACCTAAAGTGCTCATTACTATTTTTCCCCTCCCAAAACATCCTCTAATCTTTTCCTTTCAAAAACCTCAAGTTTTCCTCCTCTAGTTACGTTATATATTTTTAAATCATGATCCTTTGTAAAATTTAAAGCAACATTATATGAAAAAATCATTCTATATTCAGGATTATCCGAAAAATAACTATATCCACAATCAGCAAAATGAACCTTATCACCAGAAAAATTACAATCACAACCTAAAAGATATATTTCTCTAAATCCCATATAATAAGCAATTTGCATAACAGAATATGTTATACTGGAACCATCATAAACATTTGCATAAGCATTATCCGAAAATTTAGTATCGTATTTTCCCTTTTTACCATAAGACATATGATCAAATAATTCTAATGGAAATTTAATGTGTTCTTCTTTGATTTTTAATTCTTCAGTAACATAATCAGAAATAAATTTATTATTAATACTAATGAAATCAGGATCGTTTTTAAAACTATTATATACTTTGGAATCTTGAATTGCATAAAATGTCGGTCTCCAAGATGTTTTCGAAAATATCTTTATTATAGAATTAACTCCAAATGTATATTCATTAGATAAAAGTTCAACATCGTTTACAGTAAGACTAGGACCTGTTGCAACAATAAAACATCTTTTCCCTAAATATACATTTTCAAGAGATTTCAGTTTTATAAATTTATTGTAATTTTTACCATTTCTACGTTTTTTTTCTTCTTTAAAATGTTTTCTATGTCGAAATACATACTTGAAATTATAAATTTTTTTAAATATAACTAACAAATGTAACTTTGTTAAAATAATATTCAATCTTTTTTTTACTTCTACTTTATTCATAAAATATTTCCCTTAAAAACTACATCTTTCTGACCATATTTTTTTTGAAAATCACCATTTTTAATTGAGTGGTTTGCATATATGAACTTGGACTCATTAATAAAACAACATTCAATAATTTTACAGATGTAAAATCTTGTACTGTGGAATAATTGTAAAAAAATACCGCAAGAATAATCCAATATAACAAATCTATTTTTGATGGTTTATAGCCAACAATAGAAAATGTGAAATATAGTACCAAACCAAACCCAAGTATTCCAATATTACCAACGGTCTGAAGAATAAGACTATGACAATATAGAGTCCCGATACCAGTTCCAAACAAAAAATGATATTGTAAGACTTTAGTTGCTGCATCATTTGCTTGAGCTCGATAAAAAGCAGACCCTGATGTTTCATTTTCATCAACATAATTCACTATCTTTTCAAAAAAAGTTTCATTATATATAATAAGTAGAATAGCACCAATACATAATACTAGTATTGCTGAAATTTTCAATATTGAATTATTTGAAAAATAAACAACTTTCATCAAAATTAATGACGAGAAAATAACAGAGATAAATAATGCAGACGAAGATCCAGAACAATAAACAGCTAATAAAACAAGCAACAATTCTAAAATAGTTTTCTTGTTTATTTTTTCTCTAAATAAAATTATTAAAAATGCAAGAACACCTGTTGCAATTTTAGATCTTTCGCTTAAACTAAAAGGAACTGCATAACTTCCCCAAGTCTGCCAAAGAACAAGTTGTCGGCTATACTTTATATTGAATATAAATATCATTATATTTCTATCATATATTCCTGTGATATTAACAAAAAGCCATTCAACAAAAACACCAATAAAAAATATAACACCTACTACTTTTATTGATTTAATAAGTATACAAATGAAATTTTTATCATGAAAAACATTTTTATTAATCATCAAAAAAATAAGAAAGGCAATCAAGAAAATAAAATGTTTTATAACATAAAAATCAACGGATGCATAAAGCATTTCAGATTCTAAATCTAACGTATCCGAACTGCTTTCTTTCAATATAAGCATTTTTTGTTGATTAATTCCAAGAGAAATTTCTGCAATCGGTACTAAAAGAACAATTATCAAAAGTAAAATAAGAAAATAGTATTTCTTTTCAATACAAATGCCATTTCGACAATTATATATAAGTCCAAAAATCAACGCAAGAAACATAAAAACAAATTCTAGTGGCAAACCTATAAAAGGATCTGCTGAATTCATAAATAACGCTGTGCAAATTGAAAGAATAATATTAAAATTTCTTGATTTGTCTAATGTATGTGTTAAAAGAAAAATGACATCAACCAAAACCAAAATATAAAAAATCATATTTTATTTCCCCCTACTTGAATGGAATTATCGTTTCAAAAGACTAAACAATATTTTTTTGCAATTATGAAGAAACTTATGCCATGGGCTATACCATGATGCATCTAGGTGATGGATACTAATAGTAACTTTAGTCACATCTAGTTTATAATTATGAATATCTTTTGCACAAAAATATGTTCTTGGCAAAACAATATTATTTTTATAATGAATTTCATTATTAAACGAAGCATTTAATCCTGTAAACTTTTCAAAAAAATTTTTTATTTCAATAGAATTTGGTTGAATTTTATCGGGTCCATTTAATGAAAATTTTTTATTATCATATGTTTTCAAAAAATTTGTTATTATTTCATTGTCTGATTTAGCGCCAATTACAGCAGTACAAAAAGAAGTATCTGCTTCTTGAGAAATAAAAAAGTCATATTTTAAAAAATCATCGAACGATTTTATTACTTCAACATCTGTGTCAAGATAAATACCACCTTCTTTTTTTAAAGCATAAAGTCTTACATAATCAGAAACAAAAGCCCATTTTTTGTTTGCATATGCCATTTTTACAAAATCATTTGAATTTTCAATATCAAAATTTTTTTCATTCCATTCAATAATTTCATAATCAGGAAGTTTTTTCTTCCACGTTTCAATCATTCTCAATATTGATTTACTTTTTTTATTTTCACCAAACCAACAATAATGTATTTTTTTAGATATCATTTTTCACAAACACCTCAATAACTATGTTTTTTTATTTTAAAACCTCGTCTAATCCAACGACATATGAACCTGGTTTTAGAATATCTTTTGTAATAATTGCACCGGCCCCAATAACAGTTTTTTCAGCAATTTCTACATTCCCGATAACAATAGCACCATATCCAAGATATACACCTTCACCAAGTTTAGGTTCGCCTTTAGAATTACCACCAACACAATTGTTACCTACAAAATTACAATTTTTCCCTATAATTGCTTTTTTTGAAATAACGATATTATAATGATTAAAATAAAAATGATCTACAAATTCATTGAAAGGAAGCTGAACATTTATTTTAGAGGATATTCTTAAATATTTAAATTTTCTATATAAATAAATAATTTTTCCAATCATATTACTATTTTTATATTTAAAGCAAAGACAATAATTTTTATATAAACTATACCTAAGGTATTTTTGATTTTTAGAAAAAAAACTTAAAAAGAAATCACCGTTACAAAAAGCAAGCTCTTTAAATTTTTTTATACTCTTACTATATTTATCAACCATAATTAATTTTCCAATATCCCTCTTTTATAAAATGTTATTATTTATCCAGCAGTTCCGTATATTTTTCAAATAATTTTTTTGCTTCTAAAGCAACATTGTATTTAGAACCTAATATTTCAGAAGATACAACTTTTATACGATCATTATATTTGCATCCATCGAGTTCTTTTCTCCATATTTCAATACCTTGTTCTATAGAAATAAATTTAACATTTTCATTTATTTTAGTTTCTAACGTAACACGATTTGAAAAGAAAACTGGCAAACCATTAGTTTGCGCTTCAACCCCTACAATTGGCAATCCCTCATATAAACTTGGTAACACAAAACAATCCATAGCATTATAAAATTTATAAGCAACATTTGAAGTACCATAAAAAATCACTTTATTTTCTATGTTTAAATCTTTTACTTGTTTTTTACAATCATTTAATAATTCACCATCACCAATTAACAATAATTTTGAGTTTGGTGTCTTTTTTTGAAATTCATTAAAAATTTCAATTAAAAATTTATGATTTTTTTGCGGCATAAATCTACCAATATGACCAACAACAAAAGTATCATTAGAAATTGCTAATTCATTTCTTATCTCATTTCTTATCTCATTATTAAATTTAAATTTATCCAAATCAATTGCGTTATTAATAATTTTAACTAAACCTTTATCAAATGTCATATTACCAAACAAATATCTTCCAGCCAATTCAGAACACGCAAAATAATGTGTTGCATATTTTTTTGAGAATGGTCTTAGCATATTTTTCATAATATTCTTTTTCCATTCTTTTTTATTTGAAGTTGAATGTGAATGACATATTCTTACTTTAATTCCTGCCTTTTTGGCAGCTTTTAGTGAAAAAATTGATAAAGTACTCATATTAGAATGAACTATGTCATATTTACCCTCTATAAATAGTTTCTTTAAAGTTTTAATATATTTGAAAACATGACTATAGGAAGGAATAAATATTACTTTACCACCCATTGATTCAATTTCTTTTTTATTTATAATTTTAGATTCACTTTCAACAAAGAAATCAAATTGAACTTTTGATTTATCCATAGCACGGTATAATGACATTATTATAGATGCTACTCCGCCATCACTCATTCCGATAATTTGTGCTACTCTAATTATTTTATCATCACTCATAATTATTCCGCACCTCTTCCCTTTAATACTGCAGGAATAGTTCTAAAAATTAAACCTAGATCATACCAGAATCCTCTTTTAGTGAAATACTCTAATTCCAATTTTTGTCTTTCTCCAGATTCATAATCTGCATTACTTCGTGCTTTCACTTGCCAATATCCTGTTAAACCTGGTTTACCTGATAACAAAATATTTTTTTCATAATCAAAATAATTCCCATCCAATTCATGAGCAGGAATAGGCCTCCAGCCGATTACCGAAAGTGTTCCAAATAAAATATTAAATAATTGTGGTAATTCATCTAAAGAAGTTTTTCTTAAGAATTTACCAAATTTAGTTATTCTAGGATCATCATCTACTTTTCTTTCTCTTAACCAAACTTCCATTTGCTCTTTAGTAAAATATTTTTCTGGTTTATCATTGGCATCAAAATACATTGATCTAAATTTATAAACGCTAATCTCTTTACCTTTATATCCAACTCTTTTATCTTTGTAGATTGGATGTCCTTTAGTTGCTATTAGGTTAATGAACCATAATATTAGTAAAAACCAAGAAATTAATAATATGACGATTAATGATGATATAAAATCAAAACATCTTTTAGTGAATCTATACCACCAATTGTTACCTTTGATTTTATCTAACTTTATTTCTTCTCTATTCAAATTTTTAGCAGTAACTTCATTGTTACTGACGTTCGAATTATTCTCCATATTTATTACCCCAAATGTAAACTATTATATAAAAATGGCCTAGAATTATATAAACCCTAGGCCACCTGAGTAATTTTTTTTGCTAAAATTACCCCCCCCCCCACAAGGAAGACTGGGTTTTTATCTAGTCGTCTCTTTTATAATACAATTATAAAAAGACTCATTATATTTTAGCATAATATATCTAAAATCACAAACAATATCTAATTTTTCTCAAATTTTCGAAAATATTTTTGAATATCTTAGGAAAATTTATAGTATTTATATGAATTATAAATTAGTTTTTAAATAAATACTAATATACTTCTTTCCTTCTATATCACTATTATCTTTCTTATAATAATCATTATTATTTAACCAATCAACAAAACTACCACTGCTAATTTCATTATCAATTATTATATATTTACATTCACTATTTATTGCATAATCAATTAATCTATCTAATGTATATTCTTTAGAAAATCTAATATGATTATCCTGAGATGCAAAATCAGGATAACCAACTAATATATCATTATTTGTATAAATAGATGCTGAAGTGACATAACATAATACTTGCTTATTTTTAGATTCTTCTGGTATTACTAAATTAATATATTCATTAATAGCCTTATCTTTTTTAATTTGTGTTGAGTAATTTAATATTGGGAAAATTAATGAAGATATTATAAAAATAATAAAAGTAGTTAATAAACATATATTTTTAATTACCTTATTAAAATCTATAAATGATAATACTCTTCCTATAAATATAAATACTAAAGGAAATACGATTAATAAATAATGTAAATAATATGCAGTTATAAATTCAAGTACTAATGTTATTCCAAATACTATTCCATAAAATAAAGTCTCATCTAATGAGATTTTATTTTTCTTCTTTAGTACTACTATGCATATACTAACTAATATTAATAAACCAATAATAACTAACCTAGATGTAATACTTTCTATACTATAACTACTAAATAATCCACCTGCATAAGACATATTATTAAAAATTATTGATTCATACATAATACCAGTAAATCCACCACATAATGAATGTATAAGTGGTGGTAGACTTGTTATTAATAAACCACCAAAACATACTAATGCATTAATTATTATGTTTTGGTATTTTTTATTAATTAATTCTCTTATACCAAAATATACTACCATACCAAATGGCACTATTGCCTCAGTTAATCTTAAATGTATAGCAATACCTGCACATAATCCAGCTATTATATTCCCATATAAAAAATACTTATCTTCTTTATTATTAATAGCTTTAATATAAAAATATAATCCTGAACTAATTAAAGGATATTCTATTTCAGAATCTGATGGATTCTGTCCACATATAATGATTATTGACATTAATAGTAATGTCATACATATTGATATTGTTTTATTATATTTGTATTCTTCATATATTTTAAATAGGAAATAATAAAATATACCAAATATAATAGTATGTAATAATATCATACCGAACCTGCCACCTAGTATATGTGCAAGTCCAGTAAAATAAAATATATATGGCCCCTTATGGTCAAAAAAACCATAATAAGGCTTATAACCATTTATAAACAATTTACCCATATAATAAAACATATTAGGGTCATTAGTATATGAATTACCAGTAGCCATTGGATATATAAATGATGTTACCTGATCAGATAATATGCCAGTAAAAAAAGCCATTAATATTGCAATGAATATTAATGACATATTATGATGATTAATATTAAATTGTTTTATTTTATTTAATATTGATACATTCATAGTATTTACGCTCCTATAAGTTCATAATTAAATATATCAGTATTCTTATCATTATCAAGTGAAGCCATAAGTATAACAAGTGGCACCATATAATAATACATACCATATGTATTATCTAACATACCATATGCATCTACTGCTAAATATCCAACTAACATAACTAATACAAATGGCAATTCTTTTTTCCATAACTGTTTATATTTTTCATAAAAATGGAATAATAAACATAAAATACCAAATATACCACCCATTACTAATGTTTCAAAGAATGTTGAATGATATACAGTAAATACTAACGCATCTTCTCTACCATATGATACTCTATGCTCAAGTTCACTTACTATACCACTACCTAATATTCTATTTAACCAATTCTTACTCCATAATTCATAAGCACCTTTATATAATCTTTCTCTACCATCGCCACCAAAGCCATATTCAAAAACAACATTCTTAATATCTTCAAACAATCTTTCAAATCCATAATATAAATGAATAAATAGTATTGATAACAATCCTAATAATATAAAGAACACTAAATTAGTTATTTTCTTCTTAGAGAAAATCATTGTTAAGATAAAGAATACTAATGCCTCAAACCCACCAACAAGTAATGCAGCACGTGATGTAGTTAGTACTATTCCAACTAAACATGCAAATACCTTTAGAACACAAATAATTGATATAATAGAATTCTTAGTTTTTATTAATTCATAAAAAACAAATGGTAAACAAAAACATAACATAATACCAGCTTCATTACATATTCCCCATCCTAATGAATATGTAAATGATAATATATTTTCATTTGGATTCTCATTATGCATTTTTAATACTGTAAGTAAACATTCAGAACTTAATAATATAATAAGACTACTAAAAGTAAATATAGCAATCCTTAAAGAATTCTTTCCTAAATTTACTCCAAATACAAAATATAATACTACATATAAAACCCAAGTAAAATATATAAAATACATTAAACTTGATTCTTTTGTAATAACACTATTCCAAAATATTGGAATCATACATGATATTGAAAGTAAAACAATACCAATATATGATTTTGGCTTTTTAAAATTTTCTAATTTAAAATTAAGTAATGAAAATAATACTACAATAAATATTAGCAATCCACCATAAACAGCTATTTTAACAGGAAAACTTGTGACTTCATAACCAGAATTATATGAAAATAATAATGATATACCAGCTGGAATAATATATTTAAAATCATTAAATACAAAAAGCAACAATATTGTCAAAACTATTATTCCCATACCAGAATAACTAAATGAATATTTCCAACCAATAAAACCGAATACAATAAAAAGTAATACAATGACATATTCGAATATCCAACTATTATTTAATTTTTTTATTCTTCTATCAAATATTGATATCACTTTTCATCACCTGCTAATTCTATTAATAAATAAAGTTAACTTTGATTATTCCTCATCTACAACATGTTTTTTGCTAAAATCATCAACTATCTTAGTGGCCAACTTTAATAAATGCTTTTCAATAAATAACATTCTAAAAATATCAATAAGCATGCAAACTATAAAAGCTAATAATACGCAAAATAATCCGTATAGCGGGAAGATTGCTTTGGTAATGATTGTCCCATCACCAAGTAATAAATGCCATATAAAATGTCTAGAAATATAGCTATCGTGTAACAAATAAATGCCGAATGTCGTTTTAGCTACAAAATTTATTGTTTTACTATAAAAACTGAAACTTGTAAAAAACAAAAACAAAGAAATTGCACATATAGGTGTGAGTATTGATGATTCTATTAAAGATAAGTATTCACTATTTTTAAGTATAACATTAAATCCATCAATAGAAACATTATAATAATAATATTCACCAAAAGCAAAAGATACCCATCCCACAAAAAAAGCAACAAGCAATAGCATCATTTTATACCAACAATTGCATACACCATTTACATAATACTTTTTGATAAAACCACCTATTAAATAAAACATTACTCCTCTTGTCAAATTGTAATAGTATGATGATGAAAACTTATCAATTGAATATACAAGAATCCAAAACAAGATTAATAAGATAAGATATCCTTTCTTATCAAGTTTATTAAACAATTTATTAATTACAGGGGACATCAATATCAAAAGAATATATGAACACAAGAACCACCATGCATAACTTGTTGCTGGATTAAATATCATAGCCATAACAACTTGAGTTTTTTGCAAAGACGATAACTCTGGATATTGATAACCAGTTAAATTAATTATTATTAGCAAAATAAATATGACCAAGCCATAAAATATTGCTTCAATAATATATTTCAAAATTTTAATCCTATTATTATCAATAAAAAAATATCCGGTTATCATGAAAAATAACGCCACACCAACAAATCCACCAGGAAGCATTAAATCGACAAATGCTCTATTAACTAGACTTGCATTTTCATATGCACCTGAGTTAAAAATATGAACTCCGTGTATAGCGAAATGATGACCAATTATAAATAATATCGATATTATTCTTAGTAATTCAAAATTTGATTTTCTTTTGGTATTATTCACAACTTGATTTTCCATACTAACCTCTATTTTTAACCTTAACCAATATTGATTGTAACAATCTAAAATATAAAGCAACAGTAATGACTAAAAAGTATGCCAAATATGTAACACCAGCTAAGTAAATATTAGGAACAAATGTTGCACCATAAAATCCAGCAATAGTTAATAACAAATAGATAAAATTCTTTATCCATCCAACCTTATACACTCTAACAAAATACATTTCTACTAATAAATACCATACGATTAATACTGCAATTGAGACAATAGAAATTGATGCAGTGTTTTTGAATATAAAGTAAACAATCAAGTCAGCTAATATCGCAATAATCAAAATTGCTAATGACTTAAAGAAATAATTTAATATCTTATTAAATGTTTTATAACAATTATATTTAATAACAGATATACTTGATGAAATTAGTACACCTGGAATTATTATAATTAACACGTCTAACGACTGAGAATAATTAGGTAAAAAATGTCTTACAATTACATCTAATGGAAAATATGCAATTAAACATAAAGATACAAAAATTAACAAATATGAATTAATATTAGAATAATTCTTTGTAATAGATTCATCATTCATATTTCTTAATGTTGGATACAGTACAACAGATATTGCGCTTGTGGCTATTGTAACCAAATTTATTAATGTATATGCAAAAGCATATGTTGAATATGTATCATTATCGAAAAGTATATTAACAAATTGTTGGTCAACAACAAATACCAATTGTCCTATTAGATTTGCCATTAACAATGGTATTCCCACTTTAAAAAAATATAATAATTCTTTACGCTCTTCTTTAAATTTATTCGCTTTACCAAATATTAATTCTCTATAAGTAAATGCGTACCATATAGCTAATATATAAGTAATTGATAATACAATAACAACATAGATTGTATTATAAATTTCTACATCATTAAATCTATATAAAAAATACAAAAATAATACAGAAATAATATTAAAAGAACACCTAATTACATTTCTAATTGTTATTCTTTTGAATTTCATTGTAACTTGACTAATAAATTCAAAATACGTAATTATATTTGTTGCAAATACATTTAATGCAACAAATAAAATTAATGTGAAATAATTTGTTCCAATAAACACAAATGAAAAGGATAAAACCAATAAAGAAACAATAAGTTCCATTAAAAACAAAAATCTAGTATACGTTCTAAATTTATTTTTATCTAAATCCTCATATTTCTTTCCAGCGAACTTCAAATAAATACCATCAATAAATCCAAAATGAAGTATACCAATATATGAAGAATATAAAGTAAATGTTTTATAATATCCATATTCTGTTACACCTAACATTTTAGGAACAATAAAGCCAACCAAGACTCCTGACAATACTGATATAATATTACTTATCAACACTACAATTACGTTTTTAAAAAATGCTTTCTTATCTACTGTATCGTTTTTTCCCTTCTCAATATCAACTGAATCAGCAGATACAATTGATTCTTCAATATTCAATTCTTCTTCAGCTTGTATCTCCTGCTGATTCATTAATATCACTCTTCTATCTCTTATTATAATTCTTATCTAACCAATTCATGTATTCTCCAGATTCTACATGGCGTAACCATTCTTGGTTTTCTAAATTCCATTTAATTGTTGCGATAATACCTGTATCAAAATTATGTTCTGGTTTCCAACCAAGCTCTGTTTCAATCTTTGTTGGGTCCATTGCATATCTTAGGTCATGTCCAGGTCTATCTGTTACATAATTAATTAATGTTTCAGGCTTTCCTAATTCTTTTAATATTGTTTTAACTACTTGAAGGTTAGTTCTTTCATTATGTCCACCAATATTATATACTTCACCATCTCTACCATTTCTAACAATTAAATCAATGGCAGTACAGTGATCTCCTACATATAGCCAGTCACGTACATTTTCACCTTTACCATATACTGGTAATTTTTCGCCTCTTAACGCCTTTTGAATCATTAAAGGTATTAACTTTTCAGGGAAATGATATGGACCATAGTTATTAGAACATCTAGAAATTGTTATAGGTAAACCAAATGTTCTATGATAAGCTTGTACTAATAAATCAGCACTTGCCTTACTTGCACTATATGGTGATGATGTATGAATTGGAGTATTCTCTGTAAAGAATAGATCTGGTCTATCAAGAGGTAAGTCTCCATATACTTCATCTGTAGATACTTGATGGTATCTTTTAATACCATACTTTCTACATGCGTCCATTAATGTTTGTGTACCTAATATATTTGTCTCTAAGAAAATACGTGGATTTTCTATAGATCTATCTACATGAGATTCAGCAGCGAAATTAATTACATAATCAAATTTTTCTTCTTCAAATAATTTAAATACTGCATCTCTATTACATATATTTTCATGTACAAACTTAAAATTAGGCTTATCCATAATTGGAGCTAATGTCTCCATATTACCTGCATATGTTAAGGCATCAATACAAACATACTCGTCATTAGGATATTTATTTACCATTATGTGTAGGAAGTTTCCTCCAATGAAACCTGCTCCACCTGTTACTAAAAATTTTGCCATATTATTTTTCCTCCAATTCTTTTAAATAACGTGATAATGCATCCTTCCAATCTGGAAGTCTCTTAAAGCCAGCTTTATCTAGACTGTCTTTAGACATTCTTGAATTTAATGGGCGTTTTGCCTGTTGTGGAACTAACTTCAAGTATTCCTCTGTTGTAATAGGATTTACTTTAACATTTTTGTTTGCTTGTTTAAATATTTCGTATGCAAATTCTGCCCAAGATATATATCCTTCATTTGTTGCATGATATATTCCGTATTTATCAGTTTCTATCATATCACATAATAATTTTGATAAATCATATGTATATGTTACTGAACCTATTTGATCACATACAACATTTAATTCATTCTTACCCATATTTGCAAGTTTTAACATAGTCTTAACAAAATTATTACCATTCTTACCAAATACCCAAGATATTCTTACTATAAAATATTTATCTATAGTAGATGTAACAAAATCTTCACCTTGAGCCTTTGTTTTACCATATACTGATAAACCTTCTTTAGGGTCATCAACGTTAAATGGTTTATCACCTAAACCATTAAATACATAATCTGTAGATATGTATACCATTTTAGCATTAACTTCTTTACAAGCTTCTGCAATGTATTTAGGTGCTAAAGCATTTACTTCGTACACTTTATTCTCATTTTCTTCTGCCTTATCAACAGCTGTCCATGCCGCGTTATGCATAACTACATCTGGTTTATATTCATTTATATATTTTTTTACATCATCTTCCTTAGTCAAATCTAAGTCATCAATGTCTATTCCTTTTACATTTGTATAGCCACGTAGAGTTAATTCTCTTACACAGTCATAACCTAATTGACCCTTTACTCCTGTAACTAAGATTTTCATATCATTTGACATAATTATGCTCACCTCAATTAAAACTTAATCTTACTATCTTTTAATGCAGGATGTACTTTATCCTTTTCGGATAATAATACTTCACCCTTATATGGCCACTCTATACCAATTTCAGGGTCATTCCACATAATACCACCTTCATCCTCTGGGTGATATAATTCATCACATTTATATGTAAATGTTGCAGTATCACTTAATACCACAAATCCATGAGCGAAGCCTCTTGGAATCATAAACATATTACCTTTTTCAGCAGATAATACTACGCCTTCCCATTTACCATAAGTAGGTGAACCAGCACGTAGGTCTACTGCTACATCAAATACTTCACCTTCTAAGCATCTAACTAACTTTGCTTGAGGGAATGTCTTTTGAAAATGTAAGCCCCTTAATACTCCTACTTTAGATTTAGATTGATTATCTTGAACAAAATTATAATTCAAACCTGCAGCCTTAAAATCAGTTTCCTTATATGTTTCCATAAAGTAACCACGATTATCACCATACTTTTTAACATCAATTGTATATACATCTTTTATTGATGTTTCATTAAAAGTAAAGTTACCAAATGTTTTACTCATTATTTTAATACCTTACCTTCTGCGACATTAATTAAATGTTGTCCATATGTATTCTTAGCCATTGTCTTACCTATTTCTAATATTTTCTCCTTTGTAATCCAACCATTATCAAATGCAATTTCTTCAGGACATGAAATCATTAATCCTTGATGTTCTTCAATCATCTTAACAAATGCTGTAGCTTCTGCTAAAGACTCATGAGTACCTGCATCTAACCATGTTAAACCTCTACCAAATGTAATAACATTTAAATTATTATCATCTAAATACATATTATTTAATGTTGTTATTTCTAATTCTCCACGAGCTGAAGGCTTAACTTGATGTGCCTTAGCTGATACTCCCTTTGGATAGAAATAAAGACCAATTACTGCATAATTTGATTTTGGTTGCTTCGGTTTTTCTTCAATTGAAATAGCCTTACCCTTTGAATCAAATTCAACAACGCCAAATCTTTCAGGATCTGGTACGTAATATCCAAATACAGTTGCCTTACCTGCTTCTGCATTCTTTACTGCTTCCTTTAGGTTACCTTTTAGACCGTTTCCATATAATACATTATCACCTAAAATCATACAACAAGCATCATCACCTATGAATTCTTCACCTAGTAGGAATGCTTGTGCTAAACCATCTGGTGATGGTTGAACCTTATATTGTAGGTTTAATCCAAAATGATTACCATTACCAAGTAATGCTTCCATTCTTGGAGTATCTTCTGGTGTAGATATGATTAATATATCCTTAATACCCGCAAGCATTAATATACTTAATGGATAATAAATCATTGGTTTATCATAAACTGGTAATAATTGTTTAGATGTTACCATTGTTAGTGGATATAGACGTGTTCCTGAACCACCTGCTAAAATTATACCTTTCATAACTATTCACCTCTTAAATTCTTTTTCCTCTTAATTGTTTCTATGATTCCATTTTTAATAGAATACTTTGGTTTCCATAATATTTTCTTTTCTATTTTACTAATATCCAAAACAATCTTTCTTATTGAATCAGTTGCTTTGTTATCTACATATTTGACATCAAGTGGGGATTCAAGATTATCATTTATAATATTTATAATTTCTTCTAATGTCGTACCAACTCCAGAACTTAAATTATATATTTCAAATCCTTCTGGTTTATATTCAGCTAATTTAACTATTGCATCTGCTAAATCATCAACAAAAATATAATCTCTTGTATTATGCAAAGAATTACCCCATACTGAAACTTGTTCATGATTTAATGCTTTTTGAATAAAAATATCAATAACTCCTTGATTTGTATTTCTAGAAAAGCGACCACCATATACATTACCAACTCTTACAACAGTACTTGAAATACCTTTAGTGCTATAAAATTTTAATATTTCTTCACTTATTTTTTTTCCAACACCATAAGGTGTAGAAGGATTGGTTATATCAGTTTCACAAACACATTCTTTTTCAATATTTCCATATATAGTTCCTCCTGATGATGGAAAAACTATTTCTTTCACATTTTTCTTAATCATGTTCCTTAGAAGATAATCTAACCCAAAAAACGTTTTTGATACCTCTAATTCTAAATCGTTAACATTTGAAGAAGGAAAAGTAGTAGATAGGAAAAAAAACACCTTGTCAATTCCCTCTAGGTTACTTTCTAAAAAAGTCTGATCATAAAAATCACCTGACATATATTCAATATTAGAACCAAATAACCCAAAGTTTGAAACAGCTTCTTTACCAATAGCTCTTACCTTCCATCCACTTTTACTCAATTCCACGGCAACATTATATCCCAATAATCCTGTCGCACCTATCACAAGCGCATTTTTTCCCATAAGTACTCCTTTTTATAATTAAAGTTGATTTATTACATCATTACTAATAATATCTTTAGCTACTTTTTCTATATTCTTATCACTATTAAACTTAACAAACCATTTGTCATAAATTGCATTACTATATTTTTGGTATTCATTGTTATCATCAAAAATGCAAACAATCTTTTTTGCTACATCTTTTAAAACATCTAGCGAATTAGCATCATTTTTAATTAATATACCGCATTCATCATCAATTGCATCCGAAATACCACCAACATTTCTTGCTATTACTGGGATACCCATTGACATTGCTTCTAATATAGAAACAGGAATACCTTCTGAATCACTTAAATTAACAAAGAAATCAACATTATACTTCTTATAATTATCATAAATCTCTTCATCGCTCATTTTACCCAAAAATTGATAATCTACATTTTCCAATTTTTCAT
This sequence comes from Acholeplasmatales bacterium, assembly GCA_017542485.1. Classification (GTDB taxonomy): domain Bacteria; phylum Bacillota_I; class Bacilli_A; order Acholeplasmatales; family Anaeroplasmataceae; genus Anaeroplasma. The sequence goes on along the minus strand of JAFXXC010000019.1, from coordinate 21,218 downwards.
TTGCCAATTCAATCATTTTTTGTTCATCTTCACCATTACCTATGTGAATCCATTTAACGGAATGGAGTTTAGATATTTCACTTACTAGTGATATAATCAAATCTAATCTTTTTCTTTTTATAATATATGAACATGAAGCAATTACAATACTATCAGTAGACTTTTCTTTTTTTCTACCATAATCTTTTGTACCTAAATATGATAATTTATAACTAGGTTTTTTGATGGAATAGTTTTTATTATCAAAATAAGTGACAGTATCAATACTTGAAAAATAAATAGTATCGATATTCTCGCATATATATTTTCTAAAAGGTAAGTAGTTTAAATCATTTTCCTCTTCATATAAATCATATCTGTGCGTTCTAGATACACCACGTACAACATTTTTATACTTATTTGAAATATATGAAACTGCAAATGCAGGTCTACTTAACCAAAAAGAATATAAATAATATTCACAATTATCATCATTCATATAGTTCCTTAAATACTTATCAACCTTCAATAAATAAATACAATAATAATACAAATACAGCTTCTTTTTAAAAACTCTTGACTTTGATAATTTAACTTTTTTAAATTCATCTTTAACAAAATTATTCTTTTTTATTGATCTTAATTTTGATAAAAAGCCTAAACCAATTCTAATGTCCTTAACAAAATGATATTTAAATTTATATTCTTCCGCTATTTTATCACAAATAGTTTTATCACCATCATAAGCTATAACCATTACTTCATCAAATTCATTTACAAATTTTGATATTTCATTCGTCAAAAATGGTGAATCAACTTGTCCTGTAAAATAAATCATTTTTTTCATATAAATTAACCCTCTCAAATTCTAATTGGAATACGTATTTTAGAAAATACTTTAATTAGCAAACATACTAATAAAACAACAATCATAGTTCCTTCTCTAAAATACCATACAAAGAAACTCATTACTAATACAGTGTTTAAAAGGCTTGATATCATCAAATCTTCAGCTTTCTTATATATTACAGCCTTTCTTTCAAAATAGCCTACAAATATAGAAAACAAAAATACCACATACATTAACCCAATATATGTAAAATCCTGAGTCAATTCTAATAACCATGTTCCAACATTAGTTTCAATTGGTATCGAATAAAACTTTTGATATCTATCATATACAACATCAACACCCATTTTGTTTAAAAAATTATATAATACTGCGAATGTATTTTTTCCAAAATAATAATTTGGTTCAGCTAAATATGCGTTATATACGCCAATCGGACTGGCAAAATACTGATACAATTTAAATAGCCACGGTGCAGAATTAGCCACCTTTATCATACCTGGTGACATATATTTATATATGTTTGGATCCAAGTACTTAGAACGATTAATTGTTAATATCAAAAACAAAACAAATGTTAAAAGAATACCTATAATGAAAACAATTTTACCTTTTGATAACTTTGTTTTGATTCCAAATCTTTTAGTAATAAATGTAGGAAATAAAACAAATAATATTGTTAATATCAACCATCCTCTAGAGCCAGAAGGTAATATTCCTACCATTGCTAAAACTAAAGGGAGTAACAAAAACTTCTTAAATCCATATAATGCAAAATATATTCCTGCCAATATACAAGCCACTTGAGCAAGTGCACCAATATACGGAATTGAAAAAGGAGCAGTTCCAGCGACATTATCATAATATATTTGTGTGGTTTTTGAAAGTAAATTAAAACCATATCTTTGCATCAAGAATATTGTATTAGGTATAATTGCAAGCATAGAAATAAAAGATATAATTAATATTTCATTTTTTAATTTCCTTTTGTTTTTAAAAAATGATTTTTTAGTTTTTGGTGGCTTTGGCTTATTAGATAATTTTATTTTAGAACCTAATCTATATCCTAAAAATACCAAAACTGTGGATATATATATAAACAGCATAGTTTTTTCAGAAATATAATAATAATTAATCCATCTCGCTCCAAATAACAAAACCATTAAAACCCATATGATTAAATAAATATTAATTGAGCTTAGAATTCTTCTATTAAGTTTGTAATTACTAACAATCATTCCAATGCCAGTTATACTATATAAGAAAACAAAGAATCCCATAAAATCACTCCACATGATCAAATACTATTTTTTTCTTTTTCTTAAAACATAATGCATTTTGCGAGCTTTTAAACTTTTTATATAATTTCCTATAAGATTTGCTAAATATACTCTTTATAAAATAATTAGTCTTGTTTTGAACACATACAAACAATAAATATATTTTACTAGAATGAGCATAATATTTTAAATAATAAAATGCGCTCAAATACAAATGGAAAGATTGAAATCCAGTACCAACTTTTTTTGTACTTGTAGCCTCTTTGTGAAGAGCCTTAACGCTATTATCAAATGCACACAATAGACCTTTATCATATATTTTTTTAGCAATAATCCATTCCTCGGAATACAAAAACAAATTATCATCAAAATATCCAATTTCTTTAAATAATTTAGTTGAGATCATAAAACAACATCCTCTGACCATTCCTTTAAAAAGAAACAATGAATCAGACTTTGTATTGGGATATGGATATTCTGTTCTTAATGATTTGAACACTTTTGCTAAATATCTAAATGGTTTTTTACTAAAAAAGTATAAAGATGATGTATAAACTTTTCTTAATAATTGAGATTCATCTTGATCAATAGATGGGGTAGATGGTCCAATAATACCTATTCTACTATCAGATTTTAATCTATCACACATCACATCAATAGTACCATCATAATAAATTACATCAGGGTTAGATATTAATAAGTAATCACATCCATCTTTTTCAGCGACTTTAATACCTACATTATTGCCGTAAGAAAAACCACCATTAATTTCGCTTTGAATAACTTCAACCTTTGGATTGCCATCATATTCTGTTCTTAAAACATCAAACGAATTGTCCTTTGAACAATTATCGACTATATATATTTTATGATCTAACTTTGTGGTTTTTTCTATTGATTCTACACATTCAATTGCATCATCTGCAGTGTTATAATTTAAAATAATAATACCTACCATAATCTTTATACTAATCAGTGTTGATTAGTTCTCCTTAAATAAAAACATTTTTCTCTTGAATTATAGTCTCCAGAATCTCATTCCAGATGCTTTTAATTCATCCATTCTATATAAGCTCTTTACGTCAACAAGAACTTTTTCATTATCAGCAGAATCTCTAAATAATGACTTTAATTGCATCATTGACATTGATCTAAATTCATTATGACCTACAGCAACAATTACACAATCTGCCTTTGGTAATTTATCAAATTCAACTAAATCAACACCATATTCATGCTTAGCTACTGCCTTATCAGCCCATGAATCTGTAACAATTGGATTGATGTCATATTCTTTTAATCTTTTAATAATATCAACTACCTTACTATTTCTTGTATCAGGGCAGTTTTCTTTAAATGTAATACCTAAAATAACTACTGTTGCTTTCTTAGGTGCTAAACCTGCTTCAATCATTTGCTTGATTGCTGCATCAGCAACAAATCCACCCATACTGTCATTTACTTTTCTACCATTTAAAATAATTTGAGAATGGTATCCTAACATTTCAGCTGCGTTTGTTAAATAATAAGGGTCAACGCCAATGCAGTGTCCACCAACTAGACCTGGCTTAAAGCCTAATGCATTCCACTTAGTATTCATACCAGCTAATACTTCATCAGTATCAATGCCCATCTTATCGCAAATCATTGCGATTTCATTCATGAATGCAATATTAATATCTCTTTGGCTATTTTCAACAACCTTTACGGCTTCAGCAGTCTTAATTGTTGATACAGGGAATGTACCAGCCTTGATTACGATATCATATACCTTCTTGATTTCTCTTGCAGATTCATCATCCATACCAGATACAATCTTACGAATAGTAGTTAATGTATGTACTCTATCGCCTGGGTTGATTCTTTCAGGTGAGTAACCAATCTTCCAATCAACACCACACTTTAATCCTGATTCCTTTTCGATAATAGGTACACATACATCTTCTGTTACTCCTGGGTAAACAGTAGATTCAAATACAACAATTGTACCTGGAGTTAAATTTTGACCAACAATCTTTGATGCACCCTCAACAGGTCTTAAGTCAGGTGTATTATCAACATTAACTGGTGTAGGTACAGCTACAATAATAAATTTAGATTCTTTTAATTTTTTAGGGTCTGCAGTAAAGTCTACAGTTGTATTCTTAATAGCAGGTCCAACTTCATTTGTAGAGTCGATACCATTTCTATATTCATTTACTCTTTTTTCATTAATATCAAAGCCTATTACAGAAATATGCTTTGCAAATTCAACTGCAATTGGCATACCAACGTATCCCAAACCAACTAAAGCTAATTTTTCAGTTCCATTAATTAAACCATTATAAATATTATCAAATTTCATATCCTTATATCTCCTTTAAAATTACTGAACAAATAAGTTCAACATCTTCCTTTTTCATATAAGGGTGCATTGGAAGACTTAGCACTCTTTTTGTTGCCTCTATGGCATTTGGATAGTCACTATCCTTTAAATTTAAATTCTTAAATGCTTGTTGCTGATGCATTCCTCTTGGATAATAAATCATAGATGGAATGCCATTTTCTTTTAGTTTTGATTGTACTTTTGATCTTTCTTCACTATTCTTTAGTAAAATAGTATATTGTGCCCAGCTAGATAAATATCCAGATGGTACTTTTGGTGTTACTACTTTATCCTTTAATAGTTCAGTATACCAACCAGCAACTTTATTAACATCATTTACTTCATAATCCTTAAATGCATGGAATTTAGGTAGTAATATTGCAGCTTGAATAGTATCAAGTCTTGAATTAGTACCAATTTCACGATTGTCGTATTTATCTACTGGTGACTTACCTCCAGCTCTTAATGATCTTAATCTTTCTGCAATACTATCATCATCAGTAAATATTGCGCCACCATCTCCATAACAGCCTAATGGTTTAGCTGGGAAGAATGATGTACATGAAATGTCACCAAATGAGCAAGCCATCTTGCCATTTATATTTCCACCAAAACCTTGTGCTGCATCTTCAACAATTATTAAATTGTATTTCTTAGCTATTTTTTCAATTTCTTCAAAATTAGCAGGAAGTCTAAATAAATCAACAGGCACAATTGCTTTTGGTTTCAATTTTCCTTCTTTAATTACTTTTTGTATTTGTTCTTCTAATGATTTAGGACAAATATTAAATGTATTTAAGTCAATATCTGCAAAAACTGATGTTGCACCTACAAGTTCAGCACAGCTTGCAGAAGCAATATAAGTAAAGTCTGCAGTAAATACTGCATCTCCTGCACCAACATTATGTGCCTTAAGTGCAAGTACTAATGCATCAGTACCATTACCACAAGATACACAATGCTTTCTTCCAACATAACTAGCTAATTCATTTTCTAATTCAGTAACTTGACGCCCTAAAATAAATGAGGTTGAATTGATAACATCATTTATTCCTTTATCAATCTCACTTTTTAATGCTTCATATTGAGCATGTAAATCTCTAAATTGCATTACCTTACCTCCTCAAGACCAGTTTCTTTTTCAGTATATTTTCTACCACATTTTTGGCATACTAATCCATTTTTTAAGAATTCGCCACATTCACAAATCCATCCGATTCTTTTTGCAGGAACTCCTACCATAATTGCATGATCTAATACATCCTTTGAAACAACTGCACCAGAACCAATAAGTGCCCACTTACCTACTGTATGTCCACATACAATAGTAGCATTTGCACCAATTGATGCTCCTTTCTTAACTAATGTCTTAAGGTATTTGTGCCCCTTAGGATATTTAGCCCTTGGATTAATATCATTAGTAAATACGCAAGATGGACCACAGAAAACATAATCTTCTATTTCAACACCTTCATAGATAGAAACATTGTTTTGTACCTTAACTCCATTTCCTATCTTAACGTTGTTTGAAACATTTACATTTTGTCCAAATGAGCAATTACTACCAATTTTTGCACCACTTTGTATATGACAGAAATGCCATATTTTAGTGTTTTCTCCAATTTCAACATTATCATCAACATATGATGATTCATGTACAAAATAATTACTCATTATCAAATTCACCAACCATATCTAATGATGAGAATTCATCAAGAGGTAACTTAACAGGCTTTTGTTCTTTTTGGCTTTTATAAATAGCAAGAACTAATTCTAATGCTCTTTTACCTGCTCTTGCATCTACAAGTGGTTGTTTATCGTTTTTAATACAATCAATCATATTAGCAAATAGTCTTCCATGTCCATTTCCATAAACATTTATTGTTTGCTCATATAATGTTCTAAACTCTTCATCCTTTGGATCATCATCCTTAAAATTCCAAGCCTCAATTGCATTACAACTCTTACCACCTAATTTACAAGTCCCATTCTCACCAAATAAGTATAATGTTTCTTCTAAATTTTTAGGATAAACATTTGTTGTTCCTTCAATAGTACCAATTGCTCCATTTTTAAATTTAACAATTGCCATACCAATATCTTCAGCTTCTAAATAATGATGAAATTGTTGTCTAGTTTGACCATAAACTTCTTCAATTTCATCGCCCATCATCCATCTTAGTAAGTCAATACCATGAATACATTGATTCATTAATGCACCACCATCAGACTTCCAAGTACCACGCCATTTAGCTTGGTCATAGTATTCCTTACCACGATTCCATCTAACATTGATTGAACCATGTGATAATTTACCAAATCTACCATTTTCAAGAGCTCTTCTCATTTCTTGAACAGCTAAATTAAATCTGTTTTGATGACAAGCAGCAACCTTAACATGTAATTCATCTGATAATGCAATAATTTCATTTGCATCTTTAATATTCATAGCCATAGGCTTTTCAATAATTACATTTATTTTATTCTTAATGCAGTATTTAGCTATTTCAGCATGAACACCACTTTCAGTAGCAATTGATATTAATTCTAAATTCTTATTTTCATCTACTAATTTCTTGTAGTCTGTATATCTTTTAATATCTGCATTCTGAAGATTATATTTTTCAAGTAATGTTTGCATCTTGTTTTCTTCAATATCACATACTGCAACTATTTCAAGTTTATTATCTAACGCGGCAAGAATATGATTTATAGCTATCCTTCCACATCCTATTAATGCATATTTAACATTTTCCATTTTCTACACCCCATTTATTTATTATATCAACTATTTTTTCAGCAGAATTACCATCTCCAAAAGGTTGATATTCTTCATCTATAATTTGTGTTTTAGAAAACTTAGATAAAATATCATTCTTGTTAGGTTTTACTAATTGATTTCGGTTATCAACCATCGTTTCAGGCCATACTACAAAGTCTAGGACAAATAAACATTGTACCTTTGCATAAAATGCTTCGCATTGAAGGCCTCCCGAATCAGTAACAATCTTTTGAGCGTTTTTAGTTAAATGAATTGATTCAATATATCCAACTGGTTGAATAAGCTTTATTTTAGTAAAGTTATTATCTTTACAAATTCTAAGAGCTCGTTCTCTATTTCTAGGATGAACAGAATAAATAGTTGGATATTCTAAACTATTCATTGCTGATAAAATTTCTGTTAATGGTTCATCAGAAAAAGTATTTTCTTGTCTATGACATGTCATATAGTAATATTTATCAGGAATAGTCACTTTGTTTCCATCGAAATCAATAATTGAATCATAGTTTGCTGGCTTAGATGAAAAATACATAAAGGCATCATACATAATATTTCCAACAAAATATGATCTATTGGCCAAATTTTCTTTAACTAAATTATTATATGCGCTTTCTGTAGCTGCAAAATTCATTGTTGAAAGATGATCTGTACAAGTTCTATTTATTTCCTCAGGATTTGATAATGTTCCCAATCTATTTCCAGCCTCAATATGAAAAATAGGGATTCCTAACTTACTAGCAGCAAGAGCGGCAGCTAAAGTAGAATTCGTATCACCATAAACAAGTACACCATCTGGTTTTTCATAAACCATTATTTTTTCAAGTTCAATTAGCATTTTTGATGTCATTTCAGCATGTGATCCACCAGATATACCCAAATTATAATCTGGCTCAGGTATCCCCATTTCCTTAAAAAATATATCTGACATATTGCTATCAAAATGCTGTCCAGTATGCACTAATATTTCCTTGTGATATTTTCTTATAGCCCTTGAACCAATGGCCGCCTTAATAAACTGTGGACGAGCACCTATAACTGTTAATATCTTCATATATCTACTTACCATCCTTTTCAATAAGCTTACAAAATTCATTACCTATCGAAACATAATTAAACTTTTTCATTACAGCATTTCTTCCGTTTTGACCCATTGTAGTCAATTCATCTTTAGAGAGACTCAATAACTTATCAATTCCTAAACTAAGTTCATCTACATTCTCTGCAGGAACAGATATTCCACAAGAAAATTCATCAATATAGTTATTTGGGGCTTCTACTGCATAAAGAATTGGCTTACCTGACATCATAGAATCAAATAACTTATTCATGCCAATTCCGTATTTAAACATCTTATTTTTTATTGCTCCAACATATATTGCATCACAATAATCTAATAGATTTGGAATCATTTTCTTTTGAATTGAATCAAAAAACAACACATTTTTTTCCAACAAGTCTAATTCTTTTGCAAGCGAAATAAGTTCATCTTTATAATTACCACCACCAACAAAAATCGTAAATAAATTATCTCTATCTTTTTTATTAAGTGCTTTTAGTAAATAATCAAGAGAGTATGATTTCGTATGGCTACCAAAAAAACATAATATAAATTTTCCTTCATTTTTTATTTTTTCCAAGGTTTTTCTATATTCATCTAAAAGTGGAATTTTTTCGTTCCAATCTAAAATGTTAATGCCATTTGGAATAAAATGAAATTTATCATCCCTCATTCCATGTTCACACAAATATTCTTTTGCACATGGTAAAATCGATACAACTTTATCTGATTTCTTACAAAATGAATTTTCAGCACGTTGCAATGACATTATAAATGGATTAAACTTTGACATACCATAAAGTTCCATTGGTGTAATAGGCCACATATCATGAATTTCATGTATAAGCATCACATCTTTATTATGAATTTTTTTGCACATTTTTTTAATCTTTTGTCCAGCGTATGTATCAAGTGGATAAGTTGATGATGTAATAATTACATCTGGGTTTATATCCTTTGCTATTTTTTTAGCACTTCTTTTAATTTTATGGACAAACTGATACATTGATGCAATTCTCTTTACGCCATTATGATTATATTTAAATGTGTGAATCCAATGATATTTTATTCCATCAATTTCATCAATTTTACTATTTTTTATATTAGGATTATTAGTCCTTAAGTGTGAAAAATCACTTGCAATTATATCAACACTATGACCATGCTTGATAAACTCTCTAGATATATAATATGGCCTAAACTCCATACCCATTGTTAAAGAACCGGCATAGTGATTTATATATAATATTTTCAAATTAAATCACCTACAATACTGTTTTAAATATCAAACCAATCTCTCTAAAGAAATTGTATTTTTTAATATCTTCCAAATTATATTTCATCTTATCTGGAAGTATTTGATTAATATATACATCATCAACATCAGTAGCATTTTCAATCAAAGATGCCTCATCTTTATATTTGATACTTGCTGAAGATGTAATACCAGCAGGCATTAATAATGTTGCTAACATTTCAGTAGAATACTTATCAACATATTTTCTTACCTCTGGTCTTGTACCAACAAATGTCATTTGTCCTAAAAGAACATTTATCAATTGTGGTAATTCATCTAATTTAGTCTTTCTTAAGAATTTACCTATACCAGTAATTCTTGAGTCATTCTTAGTTGTTACTAAAGAGCCTTTCTTATCAGCATCTTGAATCATTGTTCTAAACTTAAATATTCTAAAGTCCTTATTGTATCTAGTAACTCTTACTTGTCTATAGAATACAGGACCTTTAGAAGTTAGCTTTATTATGATAGCAATAATTATAAAGAATAAAGATAATATTATTAATGGGAAGAATGACAAAACAATATCAAACATTCTCATAAAAAATCTTGATAACTTTTTCTTTTTTAAAGCATCATAATATGGCTTTATTTCATCACATTGAAACTCTTTAGGAAGTTTATCAAAGCTTTTCATTATCTCATTTCCTCATAAACTTCATTAAATGCTTTTAATACATAATCAATATCTTCATCTGTTAGGCATGTATGAAGTGGCAATGTCATTGCATTTTCATACATATGATATGCATTTGGATAATTCTTAATATCAAATCCTAAATTAATATATCCTGTATGCATAGGAAGTGGCTTATAGTGTACATTAGTTGCTACACCACGTTCTGCCATTTTGATAATGAATTGATTCCTATATTCAACACTCTTACCATTAAATCTAACAATATATAAATGACCACATGATGAAGAATTATCTGTATAATGCTTCAAAACTGAAACATTATATTTTTTCATTGCTTCATCATATTTACCAACTATTTCTTTTCTTCTTGCTAATATGCTAGGATATCTTTTCAATTGAGCTAATCCAATTGATGCCATAATATCAGTCATATTACACTTAAAGTATGGTGCAACAATATTATATTCCCATGCGCCTAACTTAGTCTTAGCAAGTGCATCCTTGTTTTGACCATGAAGTGATAATAATTGATATTCTTTATATAGTTCATCATTATCGATACCAGGAATATCCTTCCAAGTAACTGCTCCACCTTCGCCTGTAGTTAAGTTTTTAACTGCATGGAAGCTAAATGATGAAAAGTCTGCAATCTCGCCTGCCATCTTACCATCTTTAGATGAACCGAATGAGTGTGCTGTATCAGCACAAACAATGATTCTACCAAATGCTTTTTGGATTTCATTATTTGGCTTAAATAAATTCTTCTTTTTATTTACTATTTCATAAATTCTATCATAGTCACAAACAACTCCACCAAGATCAACTGGAATTATTACTTTAGTTTTATCAGTAATAGCTGCCTCTAAAGCATCATAATCCATCTCAACATTATCCTTTTGAGAATCAATCATTACTACCTTTGCTCCGACATGTACAACTACTGAAGCAGATGCAGTATATGTATAGGCGGGAACGATTACCTCGTCACCCTCGCCAATACCTAAAACACGTAATGTCAATTCTTGTGCTGCTGTTTGTGAATTTAAACAAACTGCTTTATTAGTGTGACAGAATTTTGCTATTTCTTGTTCGAATCTTTTTGTCTTTGGACCAGTTGTTATCCAACCAGACTTTAATGTATCTACTACCTCGTTGATTTCTTCTTCTGAAATATCAGGAGGTGAAAATTTAATTTGTCTTGTTTCCAAGTTAACTCACTTTCTTTCTTAAATATTATCCTCTTTTGATAACTTCTAATTCTTGTAAATATTCTAGTACTGCTTTATTATCATGACCAATCTCAACTAAATGATTGATTATTTCATTAATCTTATCTAATTCGAATGGATGAATACCTTTTTCAACATAGATTTTGTCATTTTGTGTTTTAGTCGCATTAGCAGTTTTTAATAATAATTCTTCATATAGTTTTTCACCTGGACGTAATCCAGTTATTTCTATCTCGATATCCTTGCCTAATTCAAGACCTGACAACTTAATCATATTCTTTGCTAAATCGATAATCTTTACTGGCTCACCCATATCTAGGATAAACTTTTCTCCACCTTCAGCATAAGCACCTGATTCAATAACAAGTCCACATGCTTCAGGTATTGTCATAAAGAATCTATTGATTTCTGCGCTTGTAACTGTAACTGGTCCACCAGCCTCTATTTGTTTTCTAAATAGTGGTATTACTGAACCATTAGAACCAAGTACATTTCCAAATCTAACCATTGAATATCTTGTATGCTCACTTTTTGCATTCCAAGCTTCTACTACCATTTCACAGAAACGTTTTGACGCACCCATTACATTTGTTGGACGTACTGCCTTATCTGTAGAAATAAGTACCATTTTATCTACGCCATACTTGTCAGCCATCTTTGCAACATTATATGTACCCTTAATGTTATTCTTAATTGCCTCAAATGGACTATCCTCCATTAGAGGTACATGCTTATGTGCTGCAGCATGGAAAACAATATTTGGTTTATATTTGCTAAATACTTCCTCAAGTCTTGTTTCATCTCTAACTGAACCAATTAAAGCAAGATAATCAGGAGTATAGTCACTATTACGATATTTTAAATCTAATTCTGTTTTTAATTCATATGTTGTATTTTCATAAATATCAAATATTATTAGCTTTCTAGGCTTATATTCTAATACTTGTCTACAAATCTCAGATCCTATTGATCCTCCACCACCTGTAACCAAAACCACTTTATCATTCAAAAATGAATTTAATTTTGATTTATCAAGCTCAATTGGAGTTCTACCTAAAAGGTCAGCAATTTCAACTTTTCTAATAGTAGTTGATAAATCCTTTTGTAGTAATTTTGCTTTATCAGGTAATATCTCAACTGAAATATCCTTATACTCAATTAGATTTGTTATTTCCTTAATTTTAGCGATACCACCAGATGGCATTGCAATAATTACCTTTTTGGCACCAAGCTTTCTAACAATGTTATTGATATCAGATATAGGTCCGTATACCTTAACGTTATTGATTAATTGACCAATCTTATCATGACTATCATCTAAAAAACCAACAATCTTATAACCATATTCTTTTTTATTACCAATTTCATTTAATACCATCGCACCTGCAGAACCAGCACCGACAATAACTGTAGGAATTTGTGTATCTGCCTTTCCTTTTTGGTGATAGAAATAATTAAAGTAAACTGATAATCCAAATCTAGAAGTAATTATATAAGCAAATTCCATTAACATTACTACGATGAAAATTGTAGTACGCATCTTAGTATAATTACCAATTGCAGGAACAATTGATAATATTAAGAATACTAAGTCTACTGCAATAGCTATACCAATAAGTTTAGATAGATTCTTTCTAATAGAATACATCCATAACATATTGTAAACATCAAGCACATAGCTTATTGCAACCTTAACAAAGGAAATTATAATAGATGAAATTATAAAATATGAATCTAGGTAATCAGCATCTTTCGTAATAATGAACATTCCTAAAATGCATATTAAGAAAAACATTAGAAAATCTATGAATGCTAAGCCTAAATTATAAATAACTCTTTTTTTCATAATTATTACTCCACTGTAACACTCTTAGCTAAATTTCTTGGTTTATCTGGATTTAAACCTTTATTTAAACAAACATAATATGAAAGCTGTTGTAATGGAATGATTGCAACACTTGCTGCAAACATTGGATTAATCTTTGGAATGTATAGTTGATACTTACTTGATTGTTCAACATTGTTTCCATCATTAGTTAATGCAACAACACTACCATCTCTCGACTTAACCTCAACCATATTTGAAACAGTCTTTTCAATTAATGTAGGTTGTGTAGCAATTGCAATTGTTGCAACACCCTTTTGAATTAATGATATTGTTCCATGCTTTAATTCTCCTGCAGCGTATGCATTTGAATTAATGTAAGTAATTTCCTTTAATTTTAAGGCACCTTCCATACATACAGCATAATCAATTCCACGTCCAATAAAGAATACATTTGTCTTTTCTGTAAATCTTGCAGATAATCTTTGAACATTTTCTTTACGATCAATTGTTTCTTTTACTAAAGCTGGAATTTGTTTTACTTCATCAATAAGCTTGTAATAATTTTCCTTATTGATTCTATATTTTGTTCTTGCTAAGAATAATGCAAACAAATATAGAACAACTAACTGACATGAATATGCTTTTGTAGTTGCAACTGCAATTTCAGGTCCTGCATAAGTGTATGCGTTAAAGTCTGCATCTCTTGTAATTGTTGAACCCTTAACATTACATATAGCAAGTGTCTTAATGCCATTTGCCTTTGCTTTAAGCATTGCTTCATATGTATCCTTAGTTTCACCTGATTGGCTAATTACTATCGCAAGTGATTTTGGATTCATTTTGTAGTTTCTATATTTGAATTCAGAAGCTAGTTCAACTCTTACATTTACACCAGCTAAATCCTCAATAACATGTTGAGCAACAATACCAGCGTGGTATGCACTACCACATGCAAAAATATAAATTTCATCAAGATCATTTAAATATTCTTGCTTAATACCTATTGAATGGAAATCCAATTTATTTTCAGCTGTTAAGTATGCATTTATTGTATTTTGGATTGCTTCAGGTTGTTCTGCAATCTCCTTATCCATGTAATACTCAAAGCCACCTAAGTCAGCAGAATCTGCTTTCCAGTCAATTGTAACTAATTCCTTCTTATCAGTGATATCATCACCATTTAAGTCATAGAATGTTACCTTTCCAGCTTCTAACACACCACACTCAAGGTCATTAACATAATAAACCTTGTTAGTATAATTTAATATTGCAGGTACATCTGATGCAAGGTATGCTGAATCATCACTTTTTGCTACGATAAGTGGTGAACCATTTTTAGCAAACCATACTTGATTAGGATAATCTTTAAACATTAATGCAAGTGCATAAGAACCTCTTGCTCTAACGATTGCTTTATTAATTGCATCGATTGGTCCTAATTTGTATTTTTTGTAGTAATAATCAATAAGCTTAATCATTACTTCTGTATCAGTTTCTGAATAGAACTTGTATTTTTTGTTTGTTAATTTATCTTTTAGTTCTTGGTAATTTTCAATTATTCCATTATGAACACCAATTACATTATAATCATCACTATGATGAGGGTGAGCATTAGTCTCATTACTCTTTCCATGAGTTGCCCATCTACTGTGTCCTACTCCAGATGTAGTAAAAATATTTAATTTATTAGTTTTTTCAACAAGATTGACTAGCTTTCCCTCTGCCTTAACAATGACAGGTAGTTCTAAATTATTTCTAATCGCAATACCAGCTGAATCATAACCTCTATATTCAAGTTTCTTTAAACCATTTAACAAAATAGGCTTAGCATCATTTTTTCCAACATATCCTACTATTCCACACATAATCTAAAATCTCCTTTTTTAATTATTAGTTTCGTTTTTATAGATTATGTAGACTACAATCTATACGCAAATGTGTATTTTGATAAATTAATTTTCTTAATGAAATTCTCTCTTATAATAGCTAAATTTTTAAATAATTTATCCTTTATTTCAAAGAAATAATCATAAATTTGAGTTAAAAAACACTTAGCATAATAAACAGCAAAAGTGTCATATACATAAAGTTGATCATTTAAATAATCACTTTCTAATGACACTATTTGTAAAACCATTCTATTTTCAATCATTGTTTCTTGGATTCCTTCGATAACCTTAATCACACTAGTTGCTATCTTCACGAATATATCATAAAATGCATTAAAGCCTAATCCAAATCTGTGGAGTATCACAAATCCTAATGTAGTTATTCCTGTTGCGATTCCACCATACATTATTCGTCTAATTTTTTTAAAGGACAAAGAAAATAATATTGCAAATGACAATATTGCTACTACTATTATTAAATTTCGTTGTAAAAATTCAATAACAAAATTAATCATTTCTTCTTCTCCTTTAAATAATAAATTATTTAAGACAATCATAACATAAATTTACATTAACTGCAAATTTTTCAAGATATTTTATCACTTTTAATAGTGATTATCAATATAAATATACCGCTTTCATATCATTTTCACTATAAAATCTAAGCCAACAATAATTTATGAATTAGAAAATACTATATAAATATTAGGAAAAATTGGCAGGAAATTGGGATTTTTTAAAAAAATTGGCGACATATTGGCAGGAAATTGGCAGAATATTGGAATTAATTATTACTGGTATTTTTATTATTATTTATTTTTATTTTTTACTTATGATATAATATTTAGTGAGGTCGATAATATGAGAATTGTAGTTAATATGCTATCAAAGGCTGATAGTGTTGAAGGACAAGGTGTAGGTAGTGCTTATTTAGAACAAGTTGCTTTAATTAAAGAAATGCTGCCAGATGACTTTGAAGTAAGAATTAATTCAAGAAAAAAAGCTGATATTGTACATGTGCATTCTGTTAATTTAGGTTTTTATTTTAGATTCAAAAAGAAAAATGGTGTTAGAGTAATGTATTGTCATTTCCTACCTGAAACATTAGATGGATCTATAAAATTGCCTAAGCTTATTTTCAATATATTTAAAAAATATGTAATGTCATTTTATAAAAAGGCTGACTACCTTGTTGTAGTTAACCCAATATTTAAAAATGATTTAATTAAACATGGTGTTAAGGAAGAAAGAATTGTTTATATTCCTAATTATGTATCAAAAGAAAATTTCTATGAATTAGATAATGAAGCTAAATTAAAAATTAGAGAAAAATACAATATTGATAAAGATAAATTTGTTGTTTTAGGCTGTGGTCAGGTACAAACACGTAAGGGTGTAGTTGACTTTGTTGAAGTTGCCAAGAATAATCCCGATATAGAATTTGTATGGTGTGGTGGCTTCTCTTTCGCAAAGATAACAGATGGATATAAAGAATTAAAGGAAATAGTTGATAATCCACCATGTCCTAATTTACACTTCTTAGGCATAATTCCAAGAACTGAAATGAACCAAATGTTTAATATGGCAGATTTATTATTTATGCCAAGTTATAACGAATTATTCCCTATGTCTATATTAGAAGCTGCCTCAGTTGGTAAGCCTGTATTATTAAGGGATTTGGAATTATATAAAGATATTTTGTTTAATAAATATCAAAAAGGCGAAAATAATGATGATTTTTCACAAATCATCAATAGGCTTAAAGATGATAAAGATTTTTATAATAATGCACTTGAGGATTCAAAATATATTAGCCAATATTATTCTAAAGAAAATGTTGCTAATATATGGAAGGAATTCTATACAGGTATTTATAACAAGAAAAAGGAGTCAAAAAAATGAAAGCATTAATAACAGGTGCTTCTTCTGGTATCGGAAGAGATATTACAAGACTACTTGTAGACAAATATGATGAATTTGTATTAGTAGGAATAAACTTAGAGAGATTAATTAAATTAAAAAAAGAATTATTAGAAAAAAATAATAATTTAAAAATAGAAACTGTATCAACAGATTTATCAAAAAAAGAGAATTGTATCGAATTATACAATTCTCATAAAGATATTGATTTATTAATAAATAATGCAGGATTTGGTGATTACGGATATTTTGATGAAACAAATCTTGATAAAGATTTAGCTATGATAGATACTAACATTACTGCACTACATATATTATGTAAGCTATACGTAACGAAAATGATAAAGAAAAATAGCGGACATATATTAAATACTGCATCTATTGCAGGATTCCTACCAGGTCCATTAATGACTACATATTACGCTACTAAAAATTATGTAGTAAGACTATCAGAAGGAATTAGAGAGGAATTAAGAAGGAAAAAGTCTAAAGTAAAAATAAGCATATTATGTCCAGGACCAGTTAAAACTAATTTTGAGGTTAAAGCTAATGTCAAATTTAATTTTAATGGTGTAGATAGTAAATTTATAGCCAAATATGCTGTAAAGCATATGAATAGGTTTTATATTATCCCACAATATAAAATCAAATTGATACGTCTATTTACTAAATTTACATCAAGTAAATTTCAATCTAAAATTGTATATAATACGCAAAATAAACGTAAAGGAAAACAAAAATAAACCCAGTTCTGGGTTTATTTTTTTATACTCTTTTATACTTTGTTTTTGTTTTATACTCTTTTATACTTTGCTCAATAGAAAAGACGAACATCGTTCGCCTTAATCTAATTATTTATTTAATAATTCACTTCTTTTAATTATTCTTAATGGTTTTTCTTTATTAATTGTAATATTACCATTAAAGTCAATTAAGATATATGGTTTTAATAATAAATATGCAAGTTCAAATTTATTAGTCATTTTATCACTAATTCTATTAAATCCTAAATGATTTCTAATAAATGCGAATAATTCTTCTTTTTTACAAGACATATTTAAATCTATTGCTTGATACATACCATTTCTTATTTCAAATTCTGATATATAATCTATATTATTTAATTTAGATGCAATGTTTTCCCTCATTGCATATCTTTTTTGATTCTTAGTGTAAATAAAATCATTTTCTATATAGAAATTAATATCACTCTTAAAATCTTTAATAAATGTTTCTTTTATCTTTGATGTTACTTTATTTGAATTATATAAAGAACATATTTTCTTTAATAAATAATCTACTGATATAGGTCCTTCTGTATCTGTATATAATCTTGCCATATATAGTGGATCAGTAAATAATTCACCATCATAAAAAGTATATTCATCATATAAAGAAGCACCTACTTTAATATTTTGTGATTCTATATAATCACTTATATCAATATTTTTGTCATTTTCATTTGTATTAGTGAAATTATCACCTAATGCTAATTTACATATATCTAATAATTTCTTCTTCTCTACACTATTATTCTTATACCAATCAATTGACCATATTCTATAATATTTCCAGCACATAGACTCTAATATAGATTCTCTTAATCTATCTCTATCTCTTGCTGACTTATTATTATGATAAGTGTCACCATCACATTCAATAGCTAAAACAAAATCATTTTTGCTATTTTTTAATCCTAAATCAATTCTATATTTAGAATAACCAATACCTTTTTCAACATCAAAACCATTTTCTTTTAAGAAAGCATAAATATCATCTTCAAATAAAGAATAATTTTCTTCATTTGAAGAATCAAATACAGGCTTAATACCATGTTCTGCATAATCTAGGTAATCATGTAATAATTTAGGACCAAGATTAGTTACTTTATTAATATCAATATCTTTGGCTTTTATTGATGATACAACCTTAACATTTAATTTAGCTCTTGTAATGGCAACATTTAATCTTCTTTCACCACCAGCTAAATTAAGTGGCCCAAATCTCATAGAGAATTGACCCTTTTCATTTTTAGCATAAGATATACTAAATATAATAGTATCTCTTTCATCACCTTGAACTGTCTCTAAATTTTTAACAAAGAATGGTTCTTTAATATCATCCTTAAAATACATTTCAAGTGATGGATCTTTAATCCTTCTATTTTCTAATAATTTTAAAATAATATCTTGTTGTTTAATATTAAAAGCCACAACTCCTAATGACCTATTAGGATATGTTTTATAATGCTCAAATATTAAATCAACTACTTTTTCTGCCTCAACTATATTGGCCTTGAGACGCGAATCCATAATACCGTTTTCTACATAAATAAAATCAACACCCAAGTCTTTTTTATTTTCATATATAGATGGATATGTTACTAAATTGTAATCATAAAAGTTTTTATTAGAAAAGCTAATTAATCCTTCATCTTTACTTCTATAATGACATAATAATGATTTTGTAGGAAATGATGATGAACATAAATCTAAGATAGATTCATAAGAATCAACATCTGATGACTCATCAATATATTCATCATCATTATTGTCATTTGCCATAAAGAAGCTAGTTGGTGGCATTTGTTTTGAGTCGCCTACTACAATTAATTGTTTAGAGCGATATATCGCAACAATCGCATCCTCAGGGAATACCTGAGATGCCTCATCAAATATAGTCACATCAAAATTAAAATCATCTGTTAAAAATGTACTAACACTTAATGGAGACATTAAAAAACAAGGCTTTAATTTTTGAATGAATTCAGGTATTTCATTTATTAATGTTCTTATTGATTTTTGTTTTCTTTTCTTTTCATGTTCCCTAACGATAATATTGGCAGGTGATCCGGTCATTTGTAACATTGCATCCGGACGCATTTTAGATAGTTTTTCATTGATTTTAGCCTTAGATATTTTAAGCTCTAATAAATCATCAGATTTAAATTTATTAATATCATTATCATGCTTGAATCTTGAATAATCATTTAATTTAGGATTATTCAAGAATATTTCATCAATCCATTGTCTATAAAAACATAATCTATAATAATCACCAATATGATCAAGCTTATAATTAAGCTTAATTACAAGCTCAACAAATGAAATTAAATCATTATCATTTAATTCTTTTAATAATCTTGAAAATTCAACCCATACATCAAAATATGGTAATCCATCAATAAATTTTTCATAAATATCTTTTTTATTATGAATATATATTTCATCAATACTGATTATTTCATTATCAATATATGAATTAATATTTGATTCTGATGATAGGTATTTATTAAATAATTCTAGAAAATTATTAATAATATCATTATTATGTGATTTTAAATTAATATTTTTAAATGAATCTTTACTTATTAATAGAATATTTATTTTTTCTTTTAATTCATTTAATAATAACTTAAGATTATCCCAATCTGTATTTAAATATACAAATTGTGGAATTGATAAATCTTTAAATATTTTAGATAATTCATTATATTTATTAATACTATTTTGTCTTTTTAATAATAATCTTAAATCATCTAAAGCATCATTATATTTAACCTTTTTATGATTTAATGTATATGATGTTAATTTATTATTTGAATATTTAAATTTTGAATTAAATATTCTTTTAATAGCACTAGTACCAAATATAATAAAATCATCATAAATACTCTTAATATCTTCATTAAAGATATTGTCATTATATTTTTTATTAATAGTTGTTGTGATATCTTTTATTTCATTTTCTAATTCAATTAATGGTGGAATTGAATTTATTAAATTATCTAATAATTCATCATTATATAAATTATTATTAATAAAATTATTATTTGAAATAAATTTAATAAATTCAATAAATTTAATTATTTCTTCTTTTGTTGTAAGTGTAATATTATATGTGTTTTTAATATTAGTTAATTCATCAAATAAATTAATTGAATTATTTTTACATTCTTCTAAATATTCTTTTATTTTTATTTTAGATTGATATGAAGAATCTTTTAATATTAATCCATAAAGTGGATGGTTTTTATAATTATATCCAATAATATTTTCATAATTTGCTAATCTATCTAGGATATTACAATTTTCATTAAATG
>JAFXXC010000003.1 GCA_017542485.1 Acholeplasmatales bacterium | reverse complement strand
TGTCAACAATTCATGCATACACTGGTGACCAAATGATTCTTGATGGACCACATAGAAAGGGCGATTTAAGAAGAGCACGTGCTGGTGCTGCTAATATCGTTCCAAACTCTACTGGTGCTGCTAAGGCAATCGGTCTAGTTATTCCTGAATTAAATGGTAAGTTAATTGGTTCTGCTCAAAGAGTTCCAGTACCTACAGGATCTACTACAATATTAACTGCAGTTGTTAAGGGTAAGGATGTTACTGTTGATGGAATCAACGCTGCTATGAAGGCTGCTCAATCTGATTCATTCGGTTACAATGAAGACCAAATCGTTTCTTCAGATGTTATCGGTATGAGATATGGTTCATTATTTGATGCAACTCAAACAATGGTAGCTAAGATTGATGAAGATACTTATCAAGTTCAAGTTGTTTCTTGGTATGATAATGAAAATTCATACACTAGCCAAATGGTTAGAACTATTAAGTATTTCGCTGAATTAAAGTAATTCTTAATAATTAAATGATAAACCTCTAGTAATAGAGGTTTTTCTTTGTTTATATTATAGTTTTATGATAGAATAAAATTGGTAATTTGCTATGAAAAGGAGGAAAATAACCTATGATTATCCCGGATAATATTAAATTTATACTTAATAAACTTAATAATAATGGATATTTAGCATATGTTGTTGGCGGATGTGTAAGGGATAATCTTTTAGGAAAGAATCCTTCTGATTTTGATGTTACAACAAGTGCTATGCCTGAAGAAATTAAAGAAGTATTTAAAGATTATAAAATTATAGACAACAATGGTGAAAAGCATGGAACCATTACTGTTAGATATAATCATGAAAATATAGAAATTACTACATTTCGTTATGATGGAGAATATAATGATCATAGACATCCAAGTGAAGTAGAATTTACAAGAAATTTAGAAGAAGATTTAAAAAGACGTGATTTTACTATTAACGCGATTGCGATGGATATTAATGGAAAAATATATGATTATTTTGATGGAAAAGGCGATTTAAATAAAAAGATTGTTAAATGTGTGGGAGAACCATATAAAAGATTTAATGAGGATGCTTTAAGGATATTTAGAGCTTTAAGATTTGCTAGTGTACTTGACTTTGAAATAGAGGAAAATACTTTAGAAGCAATGTACGAGCTTAAGGAAACATTAAATTTTGTGTCAAGAGAAAGAATAAGAGTAGAACTTGATAAAATGATTTGTGGCAAAGCATTTACTAAATTAATGAGAGATAATAGAATTAGAGAAGTATTTGCTCAAGTAATTCCTGATATTAAAAAGACGTTTGAATTCAATCAAAAGAGTAAATATCATCCTAATGATTTATATATTCACACTTTGAACGTTGTAAATGGTGTTATTAATAATTATATTGTCAAAATGGCTGCTCTATTACATGATATAGGAAAAACTAGATGTTTTCAAAGCGATATAAAAGATGGTAAGGAAATATATCATTTTATTGGTCATCAAGAGGTATCTCGTGATATGGCTAAAGATATTTTAAAAGGATTAAAGTATTCAAGCGATGATATTAGTAAAGTTTGTTTTTTAATTGAATATCATGATTATAGGTTTTCAACAAACATAAAAAGTGTCAGGAAATTTATGAAATACTTGCCTGAACGTGATAGTGATTTATTGATGGAATATTTATTGTCTTTAAAGCATGCAGATAGTATAGATCATACTTCGGTAACATATTTTGATTTTAATATTGTTAAAGAGAATTATTATAAGATTAAAAATGATATAAATGAATGTTATAATATGAAACTATTGAAGATTAATGGTGACGATTTAGTCAAATGTGGATATAGTGGTAAGGTCATCGGTGAGATATTAAATGATGTTTTAGATAAGGTTATTAATGGTTCTATTAAAAATGATAAAAAAGAATTATTAGATTTTATTAAGAAGAATTGGTGATACTATGAAGATTGCGATTATTGGGGCTGGAGCTTCTGGTTTATTTTTAGCTAATATGTTATATGGTAAATATGATTTTACCATTTTTAATAATGGAAAAATTGGAAGAAAGATTTTGGCTTCTGGTAATGGTAGATGTAATATCGCTAATAATAATTTAGATGTTTCTAAATATCATAATAATCAATTAGTTAATAAATTGTTAGTTAATAAAGATAAGGTATTTGATGAATTTAAGAGATTAAAGATTTATTTAAAAGAAGATAGTGAGGGAAGATTATATCCTATTAGTGAATCTAGTTTATCTATTTTAAATATATTGAGTAAAAATGTTATTGATAATATTGTTGATATAAAGGTTACTAAAATTGATAAGAAGAATGGTAAATATATTATTAATAATATGTATAGTGGATATGATAAAGTTATAGTTGGTGTTGGTAGTATATCTAGTGTAGTTGATAAGGATATTTATAAGTTTTTAGATGGAATTAATGTAAAATTTAATGATTTTAAACCTTCTTTAGTTGGTTTTAAAGTTAAAAATAAAATTAAGGCTATAAGTGGTGTTAGATCAAAATGTAATGTTAGTTTATTTAATGGTAATAAATTAGTTCATAGTGAAGATGGAGAAGTTATTTTTAAGGATGATGGTATAAGCGGTATATGTGTTATGAATCTATCAAGCTATTATGCTCATTTAAATAACATTAATAAGCCATATATTAAAATAGATTTATTAAATGGTAATAAATATGATAATTTAGAATCAGTTATTAATCCTAAGTTGTTGGAATATATTAGTAAAAATAATATTAATCCTAATGATTTTAGATTAGATATTATTGATACATATGGTTTTGAAAATTCGCAGGTTTCAAAAGGTGGAATAGATATTAATTCTTTAAATGATGATTTATCAATAAAAAGTGATCCTAATATGTATTTTATGGGTGAGGTTATTGATGTTGATGGAATATGTGGAGGATATAATTTATTCTTTGCTTTTTTAAGTGCTGTTACTGTATTTGAGGGTTTGAAATGAAATATAGAATAGATAATATTAAGATATCACCTAGTAATGATGATATTGAATTATATTTAAAAAATAAATATAAGATAGATGATTTTAATTATAAGATATTATTAAAGTCTATTGATGCTAGAGATAAGAATAATGTTTTTTATTTATACAATGTAATGCTTGAATGTAATGAAAAGATTCTTGGAAAAAATGTTAGTGAATATGTTGAAAAAAGTGTTGAATTAGATTATCCAAAATATTCTTTTAGTGATAGACCGGTTGTTGTTGGATTTGGACCTAGCGGAATGTTTTCGGGACTTTATTTGGCTAGGTGTGGTGCAAAGCCTATTATAATTGAACGTGGTAGTAGGGTTGAAGAAAGAAAAAAGAAAGTAGAAGATTTTTTGAAAAACAAGGTGTTATGTGATAATTCTAATGTTCAGTTTGGTGAAGGTGGAGCTGGCACTTTTTCTGATGGTAAATTAACTACAAATGTTAAGGATAAATTAATTGGTTTTATTTTATACGAATTTTATAAGCATGGTGCTAGGGAAAATATTTTATATGAATCACATCCACATATTGGTACTGATTATTTAGAAATAATTGTAAAAAGTATTAGAGAGGAGATTATATCTTTAGGTGGAGAATTTTATTTTGATACTTTATTTATGGATTATAGTAGGGATAAAGTATTATGTAAAAAATTGATAGATGATAGCATAATTGAATTTAAGAGTAATCATGTTTTGTTAGGTATAGGTCATTCTGCTAAAGATACTATTAGACACTTATATGATAATATGCATATTAATATTGAGCCTAAGGCATTTTCTATGGGTGTAAGAATTGAGCACAAAAGAGAAGATATAAATAAGGCACAATATGGAAAGTTTAGCAAATATTTACCGAGTGCATATTATAAACTTGCTTGTCATAATGATAGGGGAATATATACATTTTGTATGTGCCCTGGTGGATTTGTATTAGCAAGTACATCAGATAATAATAGTATTGTTACTAATGGAATGAGTAATAATGATAGAATGGGAGATAATTCTAATAGTGCATTATTAGTTGATGTTAGAGTTGATGATTATTACAAATCATCACCACTTGATGGTATTGATTATCAAGAAAAATATGAGAAATTAGCATATAGTATATCTAAAGATTATAAAGCACCTGCAAATTTGGTTAAGGAATTTTTGGAAGATAAAATAGCTAAAGAAGAAAGAAGTATAAAAACTTCTTATCCACATGGATTGACTTTTTGTGATTTGAGTAAAGTCTTACCTAATTATGTTATTAGCGGATTGAAGTTTGGAATAGTGGAATTTGATAAGAAATTGAAGGGATTCAATAATCCTGATGCAATTATTATTGGAGTAGAGTCTAGGTCATCTTCACCTGTAAGAATATTAAGAGGAGAGAATAGATGCTCGTCTATTGAAGGAATCTATCCTATTGGTGAAGGTGCTGGGTATGCTGGTGGGATAACATCTAGTGCACTTGATGGTTTGAAAACTGCAATAGAAATTGTAAATAAAAGTAATGAGTAATTTATGTTTCATAAAAAACATTTATTACTCATTTTTGCTTTTTTATATGTAATTTTGTTGTTTTTAACTTATGTATAAGTTATAATTTAAATGTATTTTCATTCGAGGAGGAAAGAATTTAATATGGATGATCTTAAGAAAGAGGAATCTACTGAAGTTGAAGAAACAAAAGTAGAAGAATCTCAAGCTGAAGTTTCTAAAGAAACTGCAGTTGAAACTCCTGAGGGTGCACATCTTGATGAAGAAGGAATCTTAGAATATGATGATTCTAATGCATCTAAGATTGATAAGTTCTTCGGAGTTACTAAATATGGTTCTAGTGTTAAGACTGAAATCATTGCTGGTTTAGTTACATTC
This sequence comes from Acholeplasmatales bacterium, assembly GCA_017542485.1. Classification (GTDB taxonomy): domain Bacteria; phylum Bacillota_I; class Bacilli_A; order Acholeplasmatales; family Anaeroplasmataceae; genus Anaeroplasma. Next base: position 18,300 of record JAFXXC010000003.1, on the reverse strand, counting down.
TTATCTATGTGCTATATCTTAACATTGAATCCAAATATTATCGCATTTGGTGGTGGACAAGGCCAATTATGGGCAAGTATCTTTATCGCAACTGCAATTGGTGCAATTATAGGTACTTTATTAATGGCTTTTGTTGCTAAGATGCCATTCGCTCAAGCATCAGGTTTAGGTTTAAACTCTATGATTGCTTTATTACTTGGTGGTGTTTTAGTCTTTGGTAAACCATTCTCATTTGGTACTGCTATGTTATTGGTACTTATTTCTGGTGTACTATTCTTAGTTGTATCTTTAGTTCCAATTGGAAAAGATAAGGAAACAGGAAAGTTTATCACATTAAGAGAAAAAATCTTTGATGGTATGCCTATTGCTGTAAGAAAAGCTATTTCTGTTGGTATTGGTCTATTTATAGCATTCATTGGTTTACAAAATGCTGGTGTTATTGTTGCAAGTGAATCTACAAAAGTTACATTAGTTGCATTCAATAATCCTGATGCATGGGGTCAAGGTGGAGTTGCGTGTGGTGCACTTGTTGCATTATTTGGTTTCATCGTAATTGCTGTTTTATCTCATTTTAAGGTTAAAGGTGCAATTATTATTGGTATGTTAGCTGCAACACTTCTTGCATGGCCTTTAGGTGTAACAAGCTGGGATATTATTTCTGGTGATGGTGGATATTCTTGGAAGTTCTGGGAGAATTTTGCTAATTACTTTAAGTCTCCTGAAGAAGGAGGAGTATTCCTTGCTGCATTTAGAGATGTAAAATTCCCTGATGGTTCATTTATGTCATGTATTATGGTTATTATTACATTCTGTATGATTGATATGTTTGATACAATGGGTACAGTTGTTGGTTGTGCTACAAACGCTGGTTTAGTTGATAAGAACGGTAAGCCTCATAATTATAATAAGATTATGATTTCTGACTCTGTAGCTACAGCTGCTGGTGCTTTACTAGGTACATCTACAGTTACAACATTCGTTGAATCTGGTTCTGGTATCGCTGCTGGTGGTAAGACTGGTTTAACAGCATTATCTACAGCTTGTCTATTCTTCTTAGCAATATTCTTATTACCAGTATTTGCATTTATTCCAAGTGCAGCTTGTGCTTCAGCATTATTATATGTTGGTGTATTAATGATGGCTAATGTTAAGGATATTGACTTTAGAGATCCTTTAAATGCAGTTCCTGCATTCGTAACAATTATTATGATGCCACTTGCATATTCAATTACTACAGGTATTGGTATGGGTATCTTAACATATGTTATAATCAACTGTACTGCATATCTAGTTAAGTTATGCTTATTCAAGGCTGGTAAGATTGAAGAAAAGCCAGTATGGAATATATCTGTTGTTGCATTAGTAATTACAGCATTATTCTTAGTATATTTCTTCGTTCCAGTTTCATTCTAATAGAAATTAAGATGCGATTTAGGTCGCATCTTTTCTTTTTAATAAATATATTTTATTTTAGGATTATTAATGATATCATTATTTTGGTGATGTTCTATGGATAAAAATAAATGTCCTAAATGTGGAAATGAATTAGAAGATAATACTGTTTTCTGTAAAATATGTGGTGAAAGTATTTTGAGAAACCACGAAATTATTACAAAAGGAAAAGTGGAAAAACCTAATAAGAGCTTTGTTGAAAAAGCTAGCGATGAATTGCTTGTTAAGTCTTTTATCTTTTTTTTAGTATTACTTCCCATGAGTATAGTCTTTTTAGCATTTGGAATTGTTATGGCAGCAATAGGAGCTAAGGTTTGGCTTGTTATATTAATTTTTGTTTTAACAATAGCTTGTTTGGTTGTTGGTATTTTAAATTTAAAATATTATTTAAAGCACAAATAATAGGTTAAAAATAAGCAATATTTTGAGGCTGAAAACAGTCTCTTTTTTTATGTTAAAAAGCTCGTAATTTTGATATGAGTTTTTGTGTAAAAAAATTAATTAAAATTTATAAAAATTTTTTATTGTAATTTTGAAATTTTTTATTATAATTAATATCGTTCAAGTAAATACTTGAGTATTTTGGGGCGTTAGCTTTTGTTACAAACCAAGCAAACAAAATATATTAGTGGAAAGGAAAAAAGAGAAAAGAATAAAATCTTTTCGTTCGGTAAACTGTGGTGAAAAAACCTATTATCGAATTGCACAATATCGTTAAATATTATGGCGACAATTGTGTAGTAGATGGTATTAACTTAGACATCTACGAAAATGAGTTTGTAACTCTACTTGGTCCTTCTGGATGCGGTAAAACAACTACACTTAGAATGATTGGAGGATTTGAGTATCCTACCAGTGGTGAAATCATTGTAAACGGGAAAATAATCAATGATTTGCCGGCTTATGCTAGACCAATTAATACAGTATTTCAACGCTATGCATTATTCCCACATTTAAATGTATTTGATAATGTAGCTTTCGGTCTTGTTAATCGTGGTAGAAAATTTATGATTGACTTCTATGGAGGAAAGCTTCAAGTTAATTATGATGCACTAGAGTATTATGTTAGAATCGGTAGAAAGGATTCTAGCATATTAAAAGATGCACAAGAACCATTTGTAGCCTTAAAACAAATTGAGGCTAAAGAAAAGGAACTAAACGAAGAATTATCAAAGATTAATTTTGAAGAGAAGAAGCTTCAAGAAGCTGCTCTTCAAGAAAACAAAGAATATGTTCCTAGTGAAGCTAAAATGACTAAAAAGGCTCAGATTGAAGAAGATCTTAAATCTCTTAAGGCAGAAGCTAAGAAGATTAAGATGCCTAAAGCATCATATTTCGAGATTTCAGCTTATTTAAAAGAGAAAGTAAGAGAATCTGTAACTGCTGCGTTAGAGATGGTAAATCTATCTGGATTTGAAGAAAGAAAGATTGATAAGATTTCTGGTGGACAAATGCAAAGAGTTGCCATTGCACGTGCTATTGTTTTAAAACCAAAAATTTTATTATTAGATGAGCCTCTATCTGCGCTTGACTTAAAACTTAGACAAAACATGCAATATGAGCTTAAGGAAATGCAAAGAAATTTAGGTATCACATTTATTTTTGTTACTCATGATCAAGAAGAAGCTATGGTTATGAGTGATAGAATTGTTGTTATGAAAGATGGTATCATTCAACAATTAGGTACACCAAAAGATATTTATAATGAACCAGTAAATAGATATGTTGCTAACTTTATTGGTGAATCAAATATTATATCTGGTGTTTATGTTAGAAAGAATGTTGTTAAGTTCTTAAACACTGAGTTTGATGTTGTAGGATATGAATTCGAAGACGGTGAACCAGTTGATGTAGTAATTAGACCTGAGGACTGGGATGTAGTACCTCTTGATAGAGCTAAGATAACAGGTAAGGTAACATCATCAATTTTTAAAGGAGTACATTTTGAATTATGTATTGATGTTGAAGGTGTAGAATATGTTGTTCATACATATGAGGATGTTAAGACTGGTGAAACAATTGGTTTATCTGTTGACCCATATGAAATTTGTTTGATGAAGATTGATGGTTCACCAAAGAAGTTAGTTTCTGTAGAAGAAGCTCCAACATTATTTGATTAATTAGGAGGAAATTATGCAGAAAACAGAAAAAAGGGTAATTCCTCCCCATCAAGTGTCACATCATTTAGATAGACTTGCAAAGCCATATCTAATTTGGTTATACATTTTTGCTTTATTCCCTGCTGTTATTATGATTTTCTTAATGTTTGTAGATACAGAGGGAATTAGATTTGAAAGTATGACTGCTTCAATTGAGAATTTTCAAATTCTTACTGAAAAGTCAACTATAATTGCATTTTTTAACTCATTAAAATACAGTGTTATTACAACAATTATTTGTATTTTCTTTGGTTATTTGATTGCATATTCTTTATATAAATCAAAAATTAAAAATAAGTATTTAATCTTAATATTATTAATATTACCTATGTGGACTAATTTCTTACTTAGAGTAAATGCTTTAGCATCTGTATTTAAGCCAAATAATATTTTAACAAGTATATTTGGTATTGAAGAAGGACTAAATATTATTGGTACTGATTTGGCTATTTATTTAGGTATGGTATTTACATATTTACCATTTATGGTAATGCCAATTTATACATCTTTAGAGAAGATTGATCCACTTTTACATGAGGCAGCCTTAGATTTAGGTATGACTGACTTTAAGAAGTTCTGGAAGGTTATATTCCCACTTTCTTTAAAGGGTGTTGTTGCTGGATCAATTATGGTATTATTACCATGTTTATCAGGATTCGCAATTCCTAAGGTATTAGGTGATGGTAATATTACATTAATTGGTAATATAATAGAACAAAGCTTTATGTCAATGAGCTATAACCAAGGTTCTGTATTGGCTATTGTTATTTTAATTATCATATTAGGTTCAATCCTACTTGTTAATAAGGTTGATAAGGAGGGTAGTACATTACTATGATGGAAGAAGTTATGGAAGTTAAAGAAACTTCAATTAATACATATAATCCAAATAATTACGAGCGTGCTACTATTGAAGAATATGGTTATAAGGAGCACAAGGGATTAAAGTTAACATGGAATATAGTATCTAAGGTATTATTAGTATTCGCTGTATTCATGTTATATTTCTCAGTAATTATTATTGCTATTCAATCATTTAATGCTTCTGATTCTACTACAGAATTTACAGGATTTACTTTTGCAAACTATGGTAATATGTTTACAAAGACTACATTAAATGAAGCTATCTTCAATACATTTAAGACAAGTATAATGGCAACTATTATCGCAACAGTTATTGGTACACTTGTTGGTATTGGAGCATTCTTCTTGCCACCAAAGCTTAAGGCAAGATTAACATTATTAAATAATATCCCATTATTAAATGCGGATATTGTTACAGGTATTTCATTAATGTTAATATTCTCATTATTGTTACCTATAAATAACCATATATTTGGTTTCTGGACAATTTTAATTGCACATATCTATTTCATCTTACCTTATATTGTTTTATCAGTATTACCTAAGATGAAAGAAATTGACCCTAATATGCTTGATGCATCACTTGACTTAGGTATTAAACCATTTAAGTCAGTTGTAAAGGTATTAGTACCTGCAATTAAAGGCGGTATATTCTCGGGATTAGTATTAGCATTTACTATTTCATTTGAGGATTTCGTTGTTGGATATTTTACTACAGGTAATGGTTATAATACATTATCTATTTGGATTTATTCATCAATTGGTAAGAAGAGCTTATTCCCAGGAGTTTATGCATTCTCAACTGCATTAACAGTATTAGCTATTATTGCCATTATAATTTATAATGTTGTGAAGGGACGTATTAAAAATGAAAAAGCTGATCGTTAGTTTGATTGGTGCAGTTGCCCTTTTAGTATTATTCGCAGTAACAAGTGCTGTTGGTAAGTCAAATACTTTATTATTCTTAAACTGGGGAGAATATATTGACGAAACATTACTTGACGCTTTCGAAGAAAAGTATGATTGTAAAGTTGTAATGGATCTTGGAGATAGTAATGAAATATTCTATTCTAAGGCACGCGCAGGTACAACATCATATGATGTTATTTGTCCAAGTGACTATATGGTACTTAAAATGTATCAAAGTGATTTACTTGAAGAATTAGATTTTAGCAAATTACCTTCATTTAATAAGGATGATTTAAGAGCAGGCGTTAAAAAAATCTATAATGATATGGATACTAATTTAAAAGAATTATCAGATAAATATGATAGTCAAAACCATAATATTTCTAATTATTTTGTTCCTTATTTGTGGGGTACATGGGGAATTATGTACACAACAGAAAAAGAAAAAATAAAGAATAATGTTACTGGCTGGGATGCTTTATTTGATAGAAATAAAATACCTGGTGCTAAAATAGCGATGTATGATTCTCATCAACATGCTTATTATGCAGCTTGTAGATATCTAGGCTATGAGACAACAGGAGAATTAACATATGATAATCTTGATACAATGGAAAAATTAATCAAGAATGTTAATTTTGATGCATGGGGTACTGATGGTATTAAGAAGGATATCGTTGCCGGAAACGTTGATTTAGGATTTATGTGGACTGGAGATTTCTTATATTATTATAGTGAGAATGCTGCACAACGTGCAATGGATTGCTATATGAATGGTGATTGTACACTTGATGAAATTCCTACTGTAATTGATGCATTATGTTCAGATGAAAGAGTGTTTAAAGGTCAAAGTGGTAAAGATTATTCAATTGGATTTGATTTATTCATCCCTGATGACACTATTGCATTCTGTGATAATTTGGTTATTACTAAGGATTCATCTAATAAGGACTTAGCATATAAGTTTATTGATTTTATGATTAGTGATGAAGTTGATATGGGCGAAGACGAAGATCCAGTTTCACCAGCATTTACTAATACATATTATGTTGATTATGATGCACCATATATTGGTATTTATGAAGAATTAACTGGTTTAGTAGATGATACAGAGTTTTCAGATGAATTAGATAATTCAGGAGATCACTATGATTCTGATTTATTCTGGGCTATGTATGATTATGCAATTGGTTTAAGCTTTGCTAAATATTATCCAATTGATTCTACAAAAGGAACAATATTAGCAACATTTGATAGAAAATATATCAATATAATTAATACTACATTTAATAATGCAAGAGCATAGGCGTAAAGCTTATGCTTTTTCTATTTTATTTGTCTATGAAATAGACAATAACATTTGTTATGTGTTATAATAATAAACGAATTTTTTATTAGGAGATAAGCAATGAGAGAACCAAGATGTACATCTGTTGTCCCTTCTAAAAATTTATGGGAAATAGCTATTGAATTTTTAGGGAAGATAGATATTAAATTGATGGAATTTAATCTTAAATATGCTTATATTACTTATTGTATTTGTAGGTTAGAAAAAATACCTAAAAGAATTATAAGTAAATTGGTTTTTTTATCTTGCTTTAATGAAGTAGGAAAACATTATGAAGGAGAAAATGATTCTGGTTCACAAATTGAAACTTATTTATTTTTAAAATATTTTTCTCCGATTAAGAAATTCGCTGACATATTATTGCATGATGAAAAGAGTAAGAAAAGTGGTATGTATGCTTTTGGTTACACTTTAGATATGTGCAAACATTTTACATCATATTTATTAGAATCAAATGATATTGATATAGCATATAAGAAATTAGAAGAAAATAAAAAAGGATATGCATATTTAGATTTATTTATGCTAAATAGATTAATTCATAAAACCGATTTATTGTATGAATTAAATTCAATGCATTATAAAACTGTTGTGTACAAATATATATCTAAAACAATTTTTAGTTCTAAAGAAAAAGATAGCTTTTTCTCAATGCTAGCATCACTTTTTGAAATGTATAGTGCTCAAACACTTTATCATTCAAAATTAACTGCAATTATTGCCTATATGATAGCTAAACATATGAAAGTTAAATCTATTAGATGTAAAAAGATATATGTTGCAGGTTTATGTCATGATTTAGGAAAGGTATGTATTCCACTTAAAATATTAGAAAAACCTGATAAGCTTAGTGATAGAGAATATAGTATAATGAAAAGACATGTAGAGTTTACTAAACTTATCTTAAAGAATAAGATGGATTATGATATTATTGAAATAGCTTATCGTCATCATGAAAAAATGAATGGAACTGGATATCCAAATCAACTAGATAAGATATCTTTAACTATTGATCAAAGAATATTGCAGGTGGCAGATGTTATTAGTGCACTTATAGCAAAAAGAAGCTATAAAGAAGCTTGGAGTATCGAAAGAACTATTGCTATATTGGATGAATCGGCTAATGAAGGTAATTTAGATAAAGCAGTGGTTGAATGTTTTAAAAAGAATCAAAAGAAGATACTAAAAACAACTAACATGTTGATGAGTCAAGCTGATAAAGTATACGACATAATAAATAAAGAAAGAGAAGTATTGAAAAATAGTTCTAATAACTAAAAAAGAGAAAATCGTTTTATAATAGATTTTCTCTTTTTTGTTTATTTATTTATTCTTGCAACTCCAGTTTTAATAGCTGCTTCACTAACAGCTTTAGAAACCATATTTACTACTCGTTTATCAAAAGCACTTGGTACAATATAATCAGGTGATAATTCATCATCAGAAATTATATAAGCAATTGCATTTGCAGCAGCAAGCTTCATTTCATCATTTATTTTTCTTGCTCTAACTTCTAGAGCACCTTTAAACAATCCTGGGAAAGCTAATACATTGTTTATTTGGTTAGGATAATCACTTCTGCCTGAACCAACTATATAAGCACCAGCTTCTTTTGCATCATCGTATGAAATCTCAGGTACTGGATTTGCCATAGCGAAAACAATTGGATTAGGATTCATAGTTTTAACCATTTCCTTAGACACAAGGTTAGGAGCAGATACACCGATAAATGCATCAGCACCTTTAATAATTGATGCTAAAGTATTATCATGAGATTTTGGAGTATCATATGTTCCTTCATCAATTAATTCTTTGATTAAGAAATCGTATGAATCATATTTTTTCTTATCGATAACACCTGTAATATTATATGCATAGATTTTTCCCACGCCAATTCGTTTTAACATTTTAGCTATCATTGATCCTGCAGCACCTGTACCACTCATTACAATTGTCATATCAGCCAAATTTCTTTTTGTAAGTCTTGCTACATTTATAAACGCAGCAGCAACTATAATAGAAGTACCATGTTGATCATCATGGAATACAGGTATATCCATCTCTTCAATTAATCTACGTTCAATTGTTACACATCTAGGAGCAGATATGTCTTCAAGATTAATAGCTCCTAAAGTAGGTTCTAAATATTTAACTGTTTTAATTATTTCTTCAACATCTTGTGTTTTAAGACAAATTGGAATTGAATCAACGCCAGCAAGTTCTTTTAATAAAATAGATTTACCTTCCATTACTGGTATTGCACCATAAGGACCAATATTTCCTAATCCTAATACAGCAGAACCATCTGTTATCACGGCAACCATATTGCACTTAGATGTATATTTATATGCTAAGTCTTTATCTTTTTCAATTTCTTTACACGCATAAGCAACTCCAGGAGTGTATGCAAGTGAAAGGTCATGTTGGTTTTCAATTTTAACCTTTGATCTAATTTCTAATTTTCCTTTATTTTCACTATGTAATTTTAGTGATTCCTCTTTTAAATCCATATCTTACCTCTTAAAAATATTATTTCCATTATAGTCAATTGCACAAATCATTTTAAATCCTTCAACTTCTAATCTTTTTATAGATTCAGGACCTAAATCAAAGAATGCTATTTCAGTAGCTTTCTTTACTGATTTGGAAAGAAATGCACCACAACCACCAGTTGTGATGAAGTACATTATTTTATTATTTATATATTCATCTACACATTCGTTTGATCTTGGACCTTTACCTATTGTAGCTTTAACATTTAATTTTGGCATCATATAAGCAAACTTATCCATACGCGAAGAAGTAGTAGGACCAATTGAACCTACTTGATGTCCTGGCTTTGTTGGAGTAGGACCAGCATAATAAATAAATGAATCTTTGAAATCAACAGGGATTTCTTCATTATTATTAAGCATATTTTCAATTCTCATATGAGCTGCATCTCTTGCGGTATATATTACACCATATAATTCGATAACATCACCAGCTTTTATATCTTTTAATTTATTTAAATCTTCTGGTAAATTTAGTCTCATAGAATCACCACCTTATGTCTTGATGCGTGACATTGAATATTGCACGCAACTGGAAGTGATGCAATATGGCATGGGTAAAGATTGACTTTAACTGCCAAGGCAGTAGTTTTACCACCTAAACCCATAGGTCCAACATTTAATTTATTAATTTCTTCAAATAATTCTTTTTCTAGTTTATTAGCATCTGGGTCATTTGATTCGTCATCTATTTTTCTTAAAAGTGCTTCTTTAGCGATTAAAGCACATTTTTCCATATCTCCACCAATTCCAATACCTACTACAAGCGGAGGACATGCACGACCACCAGCTTCTAAAATAGTATTAAGAACAAAATCTTTTATTCCTTTTATACCATCCGAAGGATTAAGCATTTTTACCTTACTCATGTTTTCACTTCCGGCACCCTTAGGACAAATAGTGATTTTTAATGTATCCCCCAAAACATATTTGATATGGATAATAGCAGGAGTATTATCTTTTGTATTCACTCTATTAAGTGGAGATTTAACAACACTTTTTCTTAAATATCCTTCAGTATAGCCTAAACTAATACCTTTATTAATTGCATCTTCCAAAGAACCATTAATGTGAACATCGTTTCCGATTTCTACGAACACTACTGTAATTCCAGTATCTTGGCACATAGGAATATTTTCTTTGGCTGCAATTTCATCATTTTCGATGATTTGTTCTAAAATTTCTTTTGCTAGACCGCATTCTTTATTTTTAGCACACTTAATTACATTGAAAACATCATCTTCAATATATGTTGCAGCCTCGATGCAAAGTCTCTTAACTTCGTTTATTATTTTTGTAACATCAATCTCTTTCATTTATATCACTCATTTCAACGCTAATATTTTACCATAAGATTAATATAAATTACTATTTTTATTTTATAAAAATAAAATATTATGTGCTATTATCTAATGTTTTTGATATAATTATAGAGAATGGTGGTAGTAGTATGAGTTTTGAACTTGATAGATGGTTAAAGGAACGTTCTTTATCTAATGTAGTAGGCGTAACAATTGAGCATGAAGACGTAAAAATGTTTTTAATGAATGTTAAAGGATTGTTATTTCCAGGATATGTAGAATCAATTGATAATCTAAGTGATTATTTAAATGAGAAAATAGAAGGAATTAAGTTTTATTTACATAAGCTTTTAAAAGCAATTGAAAGGTTAGAAAAAATAGCAATAGATACTAATGATATTATTTGTAAATTCTTAGATAGCCTTCCAAATGTAGATAAAATTATTAAAACAGATATAGAGGCTATATATGACGGGGATCCGGCTTGTAAATCTACTAGTGAAATAGTTTTATGTTATCCAGGATTGACAGCTATATTTACTTATCGTATAGCACATGTATTATATGAATTAAATATTCCAACATTACCAAGAATATTGACAGAATTTGCACATAGTAAGACTGGTATTGATATTCACCCAGGCGCAACAATTGATTCATATTTCTTTATTGATCATGGAACTGGTATCGTTATTGGTGAAACATGTGTTATTGGAAAGCATGTTAAGATTTATCAAGGTGTAACTCTTGGTGGATTATCATTAAGAAAGGGAAGACAATTAAACGGAGTAAAACGTCATCCAACTATTATGGATAATGTAACTATTTATTCTGGAGCTTCAATTTTTGGCGGAGACACTATTATAGGTAAGGGAAGTACAATCGGTTCTAATGCATTTATTACAGAAAGTGTTGAAGAAGATATGACAGTAACTATTAAAGGTGAGAAGAAGCATAAAGGAGATGTTCACTAATGAAAGTAGAATATTATAAAGAATATAGTAACATCCTAAGAAGAGATATGGAATTTAAGGTCTATGGTCATGCTGGAAAACCTTGCATTGCTTTTCCTGATCAAAATGGAAGATTTTATAGTTATGAAGACCATGGAATCATAGATTCAATGAGTTGGTATATTGAAGAGGGTAAAATCCAAGTGTTTTGTGTAGATGATATAGATAGAGAATCTTGGAGTGCTACTTGGATGAATCCAAGAGATAGAATGTTACATCAAGAAGCATACTATAATTATATTGTAGATGAGTTCGTTAAAAGAGTGTATGAAATTAATGGATTAGAAGATAATAGTGGTATTATGACTTTTGGTGTATCAATGGGTGCCTATCACGCAGTTAATTTTTTATTAAGAAGGCCAGATATATTTGATACAGTATTGGCATTATCTGGAATATATCATTCAGGATTCTTTATTAAAGATTATGCGGATGATCTTACATTCTTAAATTCACCAATTGATTCATTAAAGTGTATGGCCTATGATCATCCTTATGTTGAATTGTATAAGAAGTGTAGAATTGCAGTATGTGTTGGACAAGGTGACTGGGAAGATGATTCTTTAAATGATACTAGAGAACTTGATTTTGGATTTAAGAGATTAGGTGTTCCTGCATTGTTTGATTATTGGGGCTATGATAAACCACATGATTGGCCAAGCTGGTTAGAACAAGTACCACATTTCCTTTATAGAATATTAGATTAATATAAAAATCTAGGCTTAAAACTAGCCTAGATTTTTAGTTTTTTTAGGAAAATATTTGTTTTTAAATTCTATTGATGGAAGTGGTTTGTCATAAAGATATCCTTGAATTAACGTACATCCTATCGATTTCAAGTAATCTGAGTATTCTTGGGTTTCTACACCTTCACATAATACTTTAATATTTAGTTTTTTAGCTAATTGCATAACAAATGATAAAACCGCTGTTTCTTTTTTGTTCTCAATATTATTACAGAAACTTTTATCTAATTTAATAATATCAAAATCTAAATTTGCAAGGCTTGTAAGATTTGAATATCCTGATCCAAAATCATCCATTGATACGTTATATCCATGATCATGTAAATTATCTATAAATTTTGAGATTGGTGCAATATTATCTTTATACATTCCTTCAGTTATTTCTATTTCTATTAAAGAAGGAGAAATATTATATTTCATTCTTATAGATTCTATGGTTTCAATATATTTGTCAAAATCAAATTGATATCTTGATACATTAACTGATATAATGACTGGCTTTCTATGTTCATCAAGTATCATTCTTTGAAATTTACAGACATTTTCGAATACTTGATAATCTAATTCGGTAATGAATCCATTTCTTTCAAACAATGGAATAAATGTATTTGGATATAATATTTTTTCAAAATTATAATTCCATCTAGTTAAGGCTTCAGCTCCAACTATTTTGTTTTTCTTAGTGTCAAATTTTGGTTGTAAATATAATAAGAATTCTCCATTTTCTTTTGCATCATGCATATGAAGTTCTAATGTAAGTTTTTCCTTTTCTATTTCATCAATTTGACTGCAATAATATGCTATTTTCTCATTAGTTAGTTTATTTTTTCTTGTGATGTTAGCTTTATCGATAGAAATAGAAACATCATCAGTTGATGAATTAGCTAAATAAACACCAGCATTTAAAGAAATTGTTTTTTTTGTACGATTGTTTTCTTTGACATATGTACTTATTGAATCTAATGTTTCTTCAATTATATCTTTGTTTTGATGAGGAAAGAATATCAAGAATTTGTCATCTGTCTCTCTTGCATAGATGATGCCATTAATAGTTTTAAGCTTATTAGCTATTAATACTAATATTTCGTCACAAGATTCAGTTCCTAATATATCGTTAAGATTTCTAAATCCAATTATGTTGAAATCTAATACAGAATAATCCAATTTAGGATTTATGTCTAAATATTCTGATACCTCTCTACGCCATTTTGTGTAATTATAAATATCAGTTAACTGATCAAAGTATAATTCTTTAATATGCTTATTATCATGATATTCTTTATTTAGTTTTATTGAAAACATTTTAGATATTAGCATAAGTGAAGCAATATCTTGTTGTTGCCAAAATTTATTTATTGAACACATTTCATATCTTACTAGGCCATATATTTTGTTTTCTGCAGTAAGACTAAATGCTAATACGGCAGAAGATTTATCATCATTTAATAATGGGTAAACAGGTAAGTTTTTGTTTGATTGTACTTGAACAATTCTTAGCATACCAGTCTTGTCTAATGTTTTATTCCATAATGATTTTTCATAATATGTAGGTTCTTTTACTGGATATTTAACAGACCTTGGCTGGTACCAAACTATTTCGTTTGTGTTTTCTAATGTGTCTGGGTTTTGACTTGAGAATACTATTCTATCAAGCAAGAAGTAGCTTCCTATTAGTGATAGTGCTTCAGTTATGTTTTTCTTTAAACTGAAATCCCTATTTAATATTTCTAATACACCAGCAATAATATTATAGTTTGTAGAATTAGCAAACATTCTATCCATTGTTTTTTCTAATCCGTCTTCTTCACTAATAAGTCCACATCTTTCTTCTGTATAAATAATGAAGCAATTCCTACCTTTTTTCTTTCCACGATATAAAGCCTTATCAGCTTTTTTGAATAATGTTTCATAATCGTCTCCATCTTTAGGATAAGAAGAACATCCCATTGTTGCCGTAATTTCAGCTTGCTTTACATTGTTTTTTGATAATTCGCTTATAGAATCTCTTACTAGTTTACATAATGAATGGACAGTATCATAGTCATTATCCATATAATACAAAACTAAAAATTCATCTCCACCGATTCTAGAAATGTATCCGTTATTTTTTAAAACTGAATTAACAGCAGCAACAGTTTCAACTAATACTATATCTCCAAACATATGACCATACGTGTCGTTAAATGTTTTGAAGTTATCGATATCAATTATCATCATAGAAAAAGGTTTATTATTATTTATTGACTCTTTAACTTTTTCAATCATAAATGCTTTTGAATAGCTTTTAGTTAATGGATCTAATTCATCACTGTGGGATTCGTTAACTAAAGAAACTGTAAATAATACATCATATTCAGAATATTTAAATCCTTTATAATTGACTCTTACTGGGTCACCAGAAATAGAAAGATATTCTACAGGCAAATCAAAAGGAGTAGTTGACGGATTTAAATTATTCAAAAATCTAACTAATTTTTCCACACCCGATGGGACTATTTTAAGAGTTTTCAAAAATAGTTTTGCAAATTCTTCGTATGATTGTTCTTTTGCCAATAGTTTAGAACCTTTGTAAAGAAAAGAAATCTTTTTATCTTTAATATTTGCACTGAATGTTAATGCATCATATAAATAAAGAAGATTGCTTAATAAGGTGCCTTTTTCCATAGTATCACCATACCTTTATAATAATCGATAATTGATGTATTAATTATAGCAATTTTAGAAAAAATAGTCAAATTTACTTTCTGATAATGATATTGTAATTTTAAAGCAATAATGATATATTATTAATCGTTATAGAATTTTAGTTAATTCTTTAAGAATTATAAATAAAGCAGAAGGTGTTATTTTGTACGATATTATCGTAGTAGGTGGAGGTCATGCAGGATGCGAGGCAGCTATTGCTTCTCAAAAGATGGGCCTTAATACCATTTTAATTACAGGAAATTTAAATATGGTTGGTTCTATGCCATGTAATCCGTCTATTGGAGGGCCTGCTAAGGGTGTCGTAGTAAGAGAAATTGATGCTTTAGGTGGATATATGGGTAAGAATGCTGATAAATGTCAGATTCAAACCAAAATGTTAAATAGTTCAAAAGGTCCTGCTGTATGGGCTTTAAGATTTCAAATAGATAAGCTTCTATACACTAAGGAAATGCTAAAATATTTAAAATCTTTAGACAATTTGACTCTTAAAGAAGGAATAGTTGAGGGCCTATTGACTAAGGATAAAACTATATATGGTGTTACATTAAATGATGGTGAAATAATAGAGGGTAAAGCTGTTATATTAACTACTGGAACATATCTAAATAGTAGAGTATTACGTGGACATAATGCTAAGATAGAAGGACCTGATGGACAAAAGACATCATTTGGAATTAGTCAAGCACTAAGAGATTTAGGTTTCACAATTCAAAGGCTTAAAACAGGAACACCTCCACGTATTAAGGCATCTACAATTGATTTTAGTCAGGCATCTATTGAATATGGTGATGAAAAAACATGGAAATATAGTTTTGATAAAGGATATGATTCTATTCTAAATGTTAGAAAGGAATGCTATTTAACATATACTAATCAAGATATTCATAAATTAATATTAGATAATCTTGATGCTAGTGCGATGTATGGAGGGGTAATAGAGGGTGTTGGTCCTAGATATTGTCCTTCAATCGAAACTAAAATAGTTAGGTTTGCTGACAAAGAAAGACATCAAATATTTTATGAACCAGAATCACTTGAGTTAGATCAAGAGTATATTCAAGGATTTTCAACATCTATGCCTGAAGATATTCAGGATAAGATGATAAGATTATTGCCAGGACTAAAGGATTGCGAAGTAATTAGGTATGCTTATGCAATAGAATATGATGCAATTGACCCACTTGAATTATGGCCAACTCTTGAAACAAAACTTGTTAATAATTTGTTTACTGCCGGTCAAATAAATGGCACATCTGGATATGAAGAAGCTGCCGGTCAAGGTATTATTGCTGGAATTAATGCTGGATTAAAAGTTAGAGGTATGAAGCCAATTGTATTATCAAGAGACGAAGCTTATATCGGTGTAATGATTGATGATTTAGTAACAAAGGGTACTGATGAACCATATAGACTATTAACATCAAGAGCTGAATATAGATTGTTATTAAGACATGATAATGCTGATCAAAGGTTAAGAAAATATGGAATTTATGCTGGTACAATTTCTAACGAACAAGCTCTTAGACTTGATAGAAAATTTAAAGCAATAAATAAATTAAAGGAAGATTATAATAATATAAAAATAAGATTAGATATAATAAATTCATTTTTGGATAGTGAGTCACAAGTTGGCGAGTCTATGTCTTTGTCTAGCTTAATTAAAAGACCAGCTATTGGAACTGAATTGATTTTAAAAATGCTTGAAAAGTCTAATATCAATGTTGAAATTGATTACGACGATAAAGACGAAATATTTGAAGCAGTTGAAATTCAATTGAAATATGATGGCTATATTAAAAAAGCATTAAATCAAGCAGATAAAATGAAGAATTTTGATAGTAAAGAAATACCTGATAATATTGATTATGATGATGTAGATAATATTGCACTAGAGGCAAGAGAAAAATTAAAGAAGGTTAGACCAAGAACAATAGGTCAAGCATCAAGAATATCAGGAGTAAATCCTGCAGATATTTCTGTTTTGGTTGTATATATAGAAAGATTAAGGAGAGAGTCTAATGGAATTTAATGAATTAGTCAAAAATCTTGATTTGAGTCTTTCTGATGCAATGCTATTAAAATATGAAAAATATTATAATAAGCTTGTAGAAGTTAACAAATATATGAATCTTACTGCAATAGTAGATAAAAATGAGGTTTACATTAAGCATTTTTATGATTCATTATCTCTTAATTTAGCAATTAATAATTTAAATGGAATTAAAATATGTGATGTTGGTGCTGGTGCTGGGTTTCCTTCAGTTCCTTTAGCCATAGCAAGAGATGACATTAATGTCACAATTATTGATTCATTAAACAAAAGAATAAATTTTCTTAATGATTTAGTTAAAGAACTTAATATAAATAATGTTATAGCAGTTCATTCTAGAGCTGAAGATTTTGCTCAAAACAATCGAGAATCTTTTGATGTTGTTACGGCTAGAGCTGTAGCAAGATTAAATATATTATCTGAGCTATGTTTACCTTTAGTTAAAGTTGGTGGATTATTTGTTGCAATGAAATCAGATAATAAAGAAGAAATTGAAGAAGGAAAGAGTGCTATAAATGCCTTAGGTGGACAAATCGAAAAAATCATAGAATTTGATTTACCGTATGATATGGGTAAAAGAAATGTGATAATTATTAGGAAAGTAAGGGAGACTAATAAAAAGTATCCTAGAATGTTTTCTAAAATTAAGGAGAGACCTTTATGAGTTATGAATTAAATCAAATTGTGATAACGAAAAAGCCTCATGTATGTGGTTCTAAAGAGTGGAAAGTCATTAGAACTGGAGCAGACATAAAATTAGAATGTCAAGGATGTAAAAGAGTAATAATGCTTGCTAGTTTTGAGCTAGATAAGAGAGTAAAGAAGTAATGGACCATTAATGGTTCATTTCTTTCTTTATTATATAAATAATATACGTTTTATTTTTGATAAATTTTAAAAAATAATTGTTGACAAGGTTTATTAATGTGGTATAATGAAAAAGCACTCACGCAAAAAATGTGTTTGCAAAATTAAAATATGGTCAGGTAGCGAAGAGGCTAAACGCGGCAGACTGTAAATCTGCTCCTTAGGGTTCGCTGGTTCGAAACCAGCCCTGACCACCACTTTATTTTAATAATAAAGGAATTGATCTTTGAAAACTATATATGACAAAAGAAAACGAACAATATAACGCAATTCTAAGTTAGAAGAGCAAAGGGAATAAAAAACAAACAGACATAAATTTATGGAGAGTTTGAT
>JAFXXC010000018.1 GCA_017542485.1 Acholeplasmatales bacterium | reverse complement strand
TAACTATAGATAATTGAGATTCTACATTAGAAACTTCGTTTAATTTCCAGTTTTGGCATGGATGATTAGTAACTACCCATTGTTGAACATTACCTCCATATTCAGTACTTGCGTTAATGACTTCAATAAAACAAGCATCTTTTGATATCTTAGTCATTATCATATAACTTCCATCAGTATTTTTGGAAAATTTAAAAAGCATATTGCTATCAGTTTCATAATATGGGGCAATAAAAATATTTCCCCCATTTTTTTCAGATTCAACCTTTAATGCAAATCCTTCATCTTGAGCAGAATGAATAGAATAATAATTTCCTCCTTCAGATGAAGGCTTTAAAGTCCATCTTTGAGTTAAAATTTGCCTTGGGGTTGATTGTTGGACATTAATATTCTCTTCTATTTTTCCATCTTAAATGTCTAATACTAGCTTACTATTTGAATTTTCAAATTCATAAGTTTTTGTGTCATCTATAGTACAGCCTGGATTTTCCACTGGTTCAAATATCCAATTTTGACAATTATGACCATTAAGAGAACATTGTTGAACTATATTACCACTTTCAACTCCAGCATCTTTAACTTCTACTGAAGAATTATTTCCAGATATTTTTGTTCTAATAATATAAGAACCATCATAATTATCTGAAATTTAAAATTGTTGACTAGTTTCACCATTATACTCATTTATTTCCATACTTGACCCATTACCATTACTTTTTCCAGTGACATCTAGAACAAATGTTCCTCCAAAACTCCTGAAACTAAAATAATAATATCCGTTTCCAGCATCAATTGTTTTCCATATATCATGGACTGTTCCATCTAATGTTCCCCATTGTTGTTTTTTTGCTCCATTTTGTGCTGAGCCTCCTATAATTTGCATATATAGATTAGAATTTACATTATTTATTTTGAAAAAAGAGCCATTTTTAAAATCTGCTCTTGAAGAACTAGAACTATCAGCAAAATCTACATGTTTAAGGAAAGGTGAAGCATAAGTAGTTTTAGCCCATTTAGAAAAATCACTGTCTGTTATATATTTTATTTCATCCTGTGAATTAAAACATTCAACATATTTAGTACAAAAGGCTTTAATATCTGTATTATTAGTATTATATCCATCAAGTAATCTATATCCATAATTTGAGTTATTTGGATACCAAGAACTATTTTTTTTTGAAGAAAAATTTATTTTTGTTGGTGTTCCATTAAGGTCTGTTGAAATATGAATTATCATCACGAGCTGGATTTGTGGTATCTCCTCCCATCATTAACGCTTGGCCTTTACTATATCCATTAAACATATTATTTTGAGAAAGCATTTCAGAACCATCACCTCCAATAATTCCCTTTGTTGCACCACCATTATCTTTTTCTCCATAGGCTTGATAATAATTAAATAGTTGAGGACATCTTCTAACATTTAGATGCAACCAATTATATAATAAAGTTGTTCTATCTCTAGTTATTTCACTAATTTGAGTTCTATAAGCAAAGCAATAGTATTTATTTGTAAATTTACAATAAGATAAAGTTATATAATCAGGACTTCTAATTAAATCTTTAGAATCTGGTCTATCAGGATATGGTGTATTTATCCAGATAAATTTTCCAACACCATCTTGTCCATATCCTTTTCTATTATATGAAATAATACTATTAAAATTAATATGATCGATCCAGACTTGACGAGATGACCAGAAACTTAGTAAAATTCTATCACCATCATCTCTTGCTTCAAAATCTAGATTTCTCAAAATAATATTATCACTTGGGTCATCTTGTCCTAAAGAATCATTTGTCCTAAATCTAGAATCATAAATTGTATGATATTTGAAAGAACATGACAATAGTTTTATAATCTCTAATTCTACTATTTTTTTCATATTTCATATCAATATTAGTATTTAAAACAATTGTTTGAGCTCCAACAGAATTTAATTCGTTGATTAATTCATCTATATTATTTACAAAAACAACTAGACCAAGAAGTCCTTCTATTGTTCCTGCTTTTTCCCCTGAAGAAGTTTTACAATTTGCTGCAAATCCTTCTAGACCATCTAAATCTAATTTAAATTTTTGGTAATTTACACCAGAATAACCGGTTAAAGAGAAACCTTGATTAGCTGTATATATAAGTCTATTAGAAGAATCTGTGTTACTTGTTATCTTATAATATAGGAAATAACCATCATAATCTTTTTCTACTCCTTCAATTATCCATTTTTAGGAATCAGAATTAGAATTATTTATAAGATAAGCATTATTTCCCCAGGCATTAATTAATTGATTATTCAGGCGTTTGCAATTTGGAAAACATTTGCACTTATATAGTTGACATACCATTTTTAATTTGTTTTTCCTATATGAGGAGATGGAGCTAGAGAAGTGCCTGATGCAATTACATTATTATCTGTATCTCCTATTGCTAATCTAAAATATTGAAAAGGATACAACATATTTATATATCTTAATAAATAATAATTTGAGATAAATATTGATTAATATTATAAATGTAACAATTAATTATATACACCCTCTTAAAGTGTAATAATATTAATAATTATTTTTAATTTGTATATATTTTAATTAAATTACAATTTCATTTAATTTAATTTATCAAATTAATATATAATAAATGGGTTTTGGGGATTGGGGTTTGGGGATTGGGGATTGG
>JAFXXC010000017.1 GCA_017542485.1 Acholeplasmatales bacterium | reverse complement strand
CTTTAATTTTATTATTGAGAATAATAGAAGTTTATATAAATTTCAAATATAATATCCAATAATATTTTTAAGAATAATAATAGTTACTTTTTTAGTAGTTTTAAAACCAAAAGTTTATTGTTTTAAATAAACTTTTGGATAATCTCCCATATTAATATTAATTTTTCCTCCAGATACAGTTACACAGTCACCATCATAAAGAACATTACACAATTTATCACCATTTTTAAAATCGTGATAATCAATAGTTCTTTGAAGAGATTTGACATTCGTAAAGCAAGCTAAAACATTTCCTCTGGTGAAGGCATAGAAATTATCATCTGCATATCTTTGGACAATAGCATAATTCCAAATATTGACCTTCTTTCTCAAAGCATGGGTCTTGGCAAGAAGTTTATACAATGTTGAATCAGTATTATAATTATCCCACAATGGTTCTCTGTTATTTGGATCAGCACCACCGGCATAATATTGTTCACCTGCATAATAGAATACAGGAATACCTTCCCATACAAGAGAGAAAATAACAGCATTGGTGAATTTACTTCTATCATTGCATCTGTTTAAGAATCTTGGATTATCATGATTTTCAACAAAGGTTGCAGCATATTCAGGAGCAGGGAAAACATTTCTATCATTCCACCAATAATATTCGAGATTTTTGAAAGAACCACAGAAAGAATATTCTATTTTATAATAGAGAGGATAGTTGAAAACAGAATCTAAATGATTTTGATAATCAGCAACATATCCAGTGTCTCCATTGAAAGCTTCACCAATTTGGAATACTCCAGCAGATTGTCTGAATTTATCCCAGAACCATTTAGGAACTTCCATAATAGTATCAATTCTAATACCGTCTAAATTATATTTTTGGACTAAGTCATGGATCCATTCTAATAATTTCTCGGTGACCCAATCATTTTCTTGTTTTAAATCTGGTAATCCACATAATCTGCAGTTTTCGACTTCCCATTGGTTATTCCAGTTATTAATATCACACCAATCATGGTAATGTTCAGCTTTATTGAAAGGAGTTACTTTTCCAAAATCAGTTCCTACTGGACCAGCATGGTTAGCAACAACATCGACCATTACCCAGATATCTTTATTATGGCATGCAGAGACAAAAGCCTTGAAATCATCTTCTGATCCGAAATGATAATTTAAGTTATATAAATTTGTGAAATGGTATCCATGATAAGATCCTTCAGTATTTTCTATGATAGGAGAAACCCAGATAGCATCAAATCCCATTCCTTTGATATAGTCTAATTTATTAATTAGACCTTTATAATTTCCTCCACAATATTGACTTAAAACGCAGTTTCCTGTATCAGAAGTACGAGCAAAACGATCAGTAAGGATTTGGTAAATTGATCTTGATTTCCATTCTTCTTTGGATTTGCAAGAAATTGCTGAGGCTAAGAGTAACCCAATGAATAAAGTAATTGCCTTCATTAATTTTAAGTATAATATATTTTTTTCGGTTTAGATATATATTAATTTAATTTACATAATTAATAAAAAATTAAT
>JAFXXC010000016.1 GCA_017542485.1 Acholeplasmatales bacterium | reverse complement strand
CAGATTGTATTCATAAGGGACAAGCTAAAAGAGTATGTTCAGTATGTAATTATGAAGAATATAAGGAATTAGATTATACAAATCATAATGCTACTCCATATGAAGAAAAGGCAGCCTCATGTACTGAAGAAGGCCATACAGGAGGAACATACTGCTCAGTATGCCATGCTGAATTAACCCCATATACAGTAATACCTGTAACTAACCATAATTATGGAGCTTGGACTACATCAATAGAAGCAACTTGTACTCATATAGGACAAGAGGTAAGAGTATGTAAGGATTGTAACCATGAGGAATATAGAGAAGTAGCTATTAAGCCTCATACCGCAACTCCATATACTGACCTAGATGCTAGCTGTACTCATGAAGGCCATACAGGTGGCACTTATTGTTCTGTATGTAATATTGAATTAACTCCATATACAGTAATAGATAAAACAGCTCATACATATGGAGATTGGTCAACGATTCAATACCCAACATGTATATCACAAGGTCAAGCAAAAAGAGAATGCATATCTTGTGGTCATGAGGATTATAAATATTTAGATATGATAGACCATACACCAATACTAGGAGAAGCAAAAGCCTCAACTTGTATTGAAAATGGACATACTGAAGGAAGCTATTGTTCATTCTGTCATGCAGAGCTAGAAGCACCTCAGGAATTACCACTAGGAAGTCATAATTATTCAATTGAAACTACAACAAAAAATCCTACATTAAATAATGAAGGAGAATTGACTCATACTTGTTCAGTATGTGGAGTTTCTTATACAACATCTATAGATAAACTACCATTAACACAAAAGATATGGTATGAATCATTAAGAAATGAAAACTTCGTTAATAAATCAATGGAATTATATTATCAGGATATGAATCTAAATAAAGAATATGATATCCTAATAGAAAACAAAGATGGTAAAAAATATGTTAGAATCTATGATCACGTTACATCTAAAGTATATGAATATTATTATGATGGACATGAGGTAGTAGAATCAGCAGTAGAAGGATATCGTCATAGAAAATATGATGAATCAAATGATCCTTATATTACATACTTTGAGACTATCGCAACTAATGCAATATATTTCTCATCTTTCTCTTATGATAAGGTAGAAAGAAAGGATGGCTATTTCCTAGCAAACGGAATAGAAACAAAGAACTATAAGGGTAATACTGAATCTGCAACAGTAGGAATCCAAATAGCAGATAATGGATTAATAGAAATGTTTGCATATTCATCAGCAAATTACTTCATTAATATCCAATCAATTACTGATTCAACAACAATTATTATTCCTACAGCTACACATCATCATATAGTAGATGGTAAATGTGAAATATGTAATGAACAATATTATACATATCAAACAACAAAAGATAATATGAGCCTATCATATTATGTTAATAAGAATAATAAGAGCGTAGAATTTGATTATGATTTCATTACAAATCAAGATGATGTAACATTCCTATATCCTACATATAATGAATCAGGCAATATAAAGAGATTTACAACATTATATTATGAAGGAAGTAGTAATTATTATTCTAAACAAGTAAAATCATATACTATTAATTCTAATAAGCTATTAAAAATAACCTATAAGGATTATTCAACACAAAGATTATTACTATTAAATGATGGTACGGCTATTACAGTAACATCAGATTCAGCATATGCTAATAATCCTTATAATGGAAATCCAGTAGGACAAACATTTGATTTAGTACAAACTGATAAAACAATAAGATATTATATTAAATCAGATACTGAAATAGTAATAACTGAATATAAAGAAATAAATTATTATATTATAGGTAATAAGCAATTCATTAATTTCAATTCAAGAACAATAGATAAAGTATTTGGCTATACATTCATGTCAGATAATGGTAATGGTGTAAAACCAGATGGTTCACATGATTATATCTATTTTGTATTGAATTCCGATTTCACATTAGAAATAAATTATACATACCTTAATAATCCAGCCTTTAGTGTAGTAACATTCAAATCAATAGAAGGATACTATAATCAAGGTGGAAAAGAATTCTATATTTATTTTATGGCTGATAATGAGAATTATTTATTGCATTATAATACTACTAATATAGAAATATCAAAAATATAAAAATTTCCCTAAGAGTAGAAAATATTCTTAGGGATTATTTATTTTGATTTTTAATTATGGTATAATTTTTACAAATGTTAGACGATAATATAATACCTTGCCTTCTTCACAAAAAAACTTGTGGGGGGGGTAACTTTTATTTACGTTATATCTAATATAGATCTAGGTAAGCAATTATCTAGGTCTTTTTTGTTTTAAAAATGGCTTGGTTTAGCCAACTCAACAAAAAATTGAGTAATTCAAAAAATCATTAATTTCTTTTTGAAATATTGAATTGTACAATTTAGTTGAATCAAGGAGGTGTTGATTTAATGGGAATTGGATTAAAGATTAAAGAATACAGAACTAAAGCTGGTTTGACACAAAAAGATTTGGCTGATGAATTACATGTTACATATCAAGCTGTATCAAGATGGGAAAATGATGATGCAGAACCATCATTTGATATGTTAAAGGATTTATGTAGGATATTAAATTGTTCAACAGATGATTTGTTTGAAATTAATAAACCAACGGTTGAAGAAAAGAAAGAAGAACAGCCACAAATAATAGAAAGGGTAATTATTAAAGAACCTGAACAAAAGCCTATTATTGCTGTTTGTGAGCAATGTAATAAACCTATATATGACAATGATGATTTATTTAGATATAATGAATCAATTGGTGTTAGAACAGGAAGAACGACTCATTATGAGAATAGGCAACGTATATTTTGTAAAGAATGTAATGAAATAAAAAAACTTCAGGACAAAAGGATTGAAGAACAAAGACAACGCCAGATAAAAACTGAGTTTTTAAAAAGAAGAGTTCATTCGTTTATTTGGCCTTCAATATTAGCAATTATATTCTTGATAGTTGCAATCACATCATTTGTAAAAGGCGATTCATCAACTGGTGTTGGTTGTATTATAGTTGCAATATTAGGATATGCATTCTTAGGAACTATGATATTAAATAATACATTCATTACAGATATGTGGATGGAAGTCGCATCATGGGGCTTTGTAAGAATGCCAGGAATAATATTCTCATTTAGTTTTGATGGGTTAGTATTTCTAATAGCTACTAAGATATTCTTATTCATATTAGGAATAGCATTAGCATTATTATCTGCAGGTTTTGCCACAGTATTAGCAATGGGATTAAGCATATTTGTTTATCCATTTGCTTTAAGAAAAAATATAAAAGAAATTGAATAAAGGAGATTATGATTATGATTGAAACAAAGGAAATTAGCTTATTTGGTTCTCAAAGTGGTGACAAATATATGAGAGAACAATACGAAAAATGCCACGGCTATATTAATGATTTAACAGCATTTGGATGGCAACCTACTCAAACAGCATCTAGAAGAAGCGGTAGGTCATCACATAGTGTTCAAATTATGGCACGTGAAACTTCAATGCCACATTATAATGAATATCGAAGATTAGAAGAGGATTATGAAGCAGCTAAAGGCGATATTAAATACTATAATTCTATGGAATTCACAACTGTTTTATTATTATTGTTATTGTTTATAATTCCTGGTGTATTATATATAGCTTTTAAGAGTAATCAAAAATCTAATATTGAAGCTCATAATAATGAGTGTAAAGCAAAAATGCAAAAAGCTGTAACTACAGCTAGAAATATAAAATAAGGAAGGAAAATAAGAATGAAAAAGAAAGTTATTTCAAGCCTACTAGCTGGTTTGGCTTTAGTTTTAACAATGACATCATGTGGAGATAATAGTTCTAACAATAATACTCCAACAAATAATCCTCCTGTTGTGGATCCTTCAACTAATCCTTCAACAGATCCTAATCCAAGTACTGATCCATCTCAAGGTACTACAACGCAGGATGAATCAGTTCAATTAGCATCTTATAAATCAGTTGCTATTTCAAAGTTGGATGAATTAATTAATCCAGCAATTGCTAAGATTAGTAATCAAGATTTAAAAACAGCAATTCAAACATATTATGATACTGAAAAAGCATATATTAATGGAATTACAGATTTAGAAACTGCAAAGGCTGCAGCTAATAAAGTAGTGGCTGATACAAAAACATTTGCAAAAGATACTTTAAAACCATTAGCAGTAGAAAAATTAAATGCAATTATTAATCCATTAATTGCTGCAATTCCTGATAATGATTTAAAAGAATCAGTTCAAGATTTCTATGATACTGAATTAGAAAAGGTGGCATCAATTGAAACATTAGCTAATGCTACTGATACATATGAAGAAATCTTAGATGATACAAAAGAATTTATTAAAACTGAAACAGCTAAAGTAGTAGTTGCCTTAAAGAATAAAGCATTAGAAACATTAGACCCTTATGTAATAGCTTTAATTGCTAAGATTCCTTATGCCACATTAAAGACTGATACTCAAGCATTCTATACTGAAGAAAAGAAAAAGTTAGAAGCTGTAACTACAATTGAAGGTGTAGAACCTTGTGTTGACGAAATTAAGGCCGATTTAGAAAAGTATGCATTAGATGAAACTAAGAAGCTTGCAATTGCTGAATTACAAACAGTAGTTGATGCTGGTCTTGAAAAGATTCCTAATCAAGATTTTAAGACCGATTTAGAAGATTTCGCTGATGATGAAATTGAAAAGCTTAATGCTGTAACAAAATTAGAAGATGTTCCTACAACATTATCTACTGTATTAACAGAAACTGCAGCTCATATCAAAGAATTATTAGCTGCTACAGTTAAAGATTATTTAGCTAAATTAACTCGAATAGAAACAGCAACTGCATATGATTATTTACCTGCAGCTATGTCTCCATTCTATAAAGATAATCAAATAACTGATTTAAATGATATTAATTATGATTTTACAACTAATACTCAAGTATCTCATATTAACCTTGCTGGTTATGGTGAGCAATGGCAAATGGTTGTAGAAAATATTAATGAAAGTATTACTATGGCTAAAGTGTTTAATGTAGCACAAACTGCATTAAATGCTGCAGGTCAAGCTGTTAATATTTATATTACTAATTCATATGCCGATGAAATGAATTATGAATTTAGTGGTAGCGGATATAGTGGAGTGTTTAAATTCCAAGATGGTAAATTAATATTCAATATTAATATTACAAGCTCAGTAACAGTTCCTGGCGTTGGAACAGTACAACCAGTTGTTAAGATGGAATATGATCTAGTTAATGAAGCTAAAGGTATGTTCATTAGCTTAGGTAGTGCTTA
This sequence comes from Acholeplasmatales bacterium, assembly GCA_017542485.1. Lineage (GTDB taxonomy): Bacteria > Bacillota_I > Bacilli_A > Acholeplasmatales > Anaeroplasmataceae > Anaeroplasma. The sequence continues at coordinate 4,893 of JAFXXC010000016.1, read as the reverse complement.
TAAGATTAAATATGTAATTAAAGAAGATGCATATGAAATGGCAACTACATATGGTATGACTGCATTTGGTCATGAAGGCACTCGTTCATCATTCTTACAAATCTCTAAAACAAATGGTAAGACAACAGGTCATATTTATGAATACACAACTTTAGATGGTTCAGATAAGGTTCAAGCTTGTGCTGATTTCTATGTTGAAAATAATTATGTATCAGTTGTTGGTAATAAAGCATCTGGTATGGTTGCATTTACTGGTTATGTAAATGAATTATACAAAGCTGATGAAGGAACACTTATTGGTTATGAAGTAAGAGAAGAAAAAACAATTGCAGGTGTTACAGCTCAATATAACACATTGTGGTTCAATTTGATTGATATTTCTAATATTACATCAGTTAGAGTAACTGAAAAGACTGATGCAAATAAATCATCAAGAAGTACAGTCGATGTTTATATTAATGGTTCAACTGATTTATTCGTTCCAACATATAATAAGAAATTAACTGTAAAGACAAGTAGAAAATATGATATCGAAATGAGAAAGAGATATTATTATTCATATGATGAAACAAATAAAAAGATTGTTTGTCATGAAGTAGAAGTACCAATGATGTTTATTCAACAAGGAGATAATTTAACATCATTTACATCTGATATGTCTACTGATAATGGTGTTGAAGCTAGAGTTACAATGGCTCAAGCTGACTTAAATAAGATAATATCAGATTATGGCACATTAATTGATATCTTTAAAGTAAATAAAGACAATATGAATTCTGACCAAATCATTGCTTATTTAGCACAATACGAATAATAAAATTTTATGATTTATTTCCCTAAGAGTAGAAATACTTTTAGGGATTTTTCAACTAACGGATTTTTTAATTGTAAATAAATTGACTTGAAATTATAGCAAGATTACATTATACTATAACGATATGATTTATAAGTTTCATATGGGATGGATTGGGCAAGAAGGAGATTTTTATATGTATCATTGGATTGAAGACAAGGAATTTTTAAAAAGAATGAGAGGCTTATGTTCAAATATTGTTAATCAATTAGTACAAAGTATTAACAACGATGGTGCTATGATAGTTGAAGCTCATTTGGTTGGTAGTGGAGCAAAGAATTTAGAAACCCAAAATGCTAATGAACCAATTGACCTAGATTATAACATTTCACTTATTAGAGTAGATGCTTATGATATTAATGAGGGTTATAATATTAAGGAATATATAAGAAAAGCATTTAACAAAGTCTTGAAGTTAAATGGATGGAGTGATTGTAGTGATTCGACTTCATGTTTAACAACTGAGAAGAGGCATTTTACACAGGGAAATCATACTGAATTTAGTATTGATGTTGCAATTGTATGTGAATCAAAAGATACTTGGTATAGATTGATTCATGAAAAGACAGGGATTATTTCAAATGATAGATGGTTTTGGAATGAAGGCCCTAATTCAAATGGCTTAGTAGAAAAAGTTGAATGGCTTAAGGATAATGACTGTTGGAATGAGGTTAGAGATACTTATTTGGATAAAAAGAATATGTACTTAAGAAGAAATGACCACAATCATCCCTCATTCAATTGCTATATTGAAGCTGTAAATGAAGTATATAATAAATATTAAATAATATAGGATAACTTCATTCTCCTGTAGTTACCTATTCCTATATTGATGGAGCATTCACCTCCTTTCGAGAAACTATGTTGGTATAAATATCAGCATAGTTTTTTTATTCGCACGAAAAACAATTTCTCTAGTGGAAAGGAGGCATATTTTTGGTATTGCCTGTTCGGAGCGAACAAGTTTATCATCAAAATAAGATGAGATATGAACGAGAAAACACTAGAGAAAGTCACAGGATTAAGTAGAAGACAAATCATAATGCTGCAGAAGACTTGTATTAAAAGGAAAAATAAAATAGTTGTAGGCATAACCTATGAATATTCTGATGACGAAGTTGAAGAATTTATGTTGGCAAAGATATTTAAGGATTGTGGATATAATTATTCAGAAATAAAAGAATTAATGAATAAATATAGAAATAATGATCTTAATGTTATCGATGAAGCCATCACAAAAACTAAAGCAAAGATTAAAGAATTAGAGAATGCTTTAGAAAAAGTTTATGAACTAAAAGAAAAATATAAGAAATAAGGAGGAATTGTATTATGAAAATTAGAAAATTATTTTTGGGGTTATTGTTGGCATCAGCATTTACATTAGCATCATGTGACCTTTTGTCAGAAGATGCTACAGGAAGTAATAATACTAAAACAACAGATACTGGTGATTCAGGTTCATCAACTACAACAAAATATACAGTTAAATTTGAAACTAATGGAGGTTCAAGTGTTTCTTCTCAAAAGATAGAAAGCGGAAGTACAGCTACTAAACCGACAGATCCAACAAAGAAAGGCTACAGCTTTGTAGGATGGTTCAGTGATGATGCTTTAACCACTGAATTTGATTTTAGTGCCGTAATATCATCAAGTACTACAATATATGCTAAATGGGCAATCGAGTCTTATACCGTATCATTTAATGTAAAAGGTGGAAATGAGACAATAGATGATCAAACAGTAGAATATAATGGTACTTTAACAAAACCAACTGATCCAACAAAAGATGGTTATACATTTGGTGGTTGGTATACAAGCACAAGTTATTTAACTGAATTTGCATTTACAAGTAAAGTAACAAGATCATTTACGCTATATGCTAAATGGAATGAAATCCCTAAGGTTGCTAAATATGAATTAGGAGAAGCAACAGTAGATACTTGGACAGATAGCATAGGTTCTAAATGGATGAAGATTGCAGTACCTATTACTAACACCGGAACAGTAGATTTGTATCTAGATGATATTTCAGTAGATATTGAAACTCAGTCTGGTACTTTATTACAAACTAAATCTATGATTAGTGGTTATCCTGAATATATTAAGCCGGGTGAAACAGGATATTATTATACTGCAACATCACGCGATTTCACTGAAACTAATGTTAAAGTGGTTCCTCATGTTAATGCTGAAAAAGCAACAAATAGTGTATTAAGATATAAGATTACTGATGTAACAATAACTGCTGATCAATATTATGGCGTTAAAGTTATGGGTAGAGTCGAAAATACTACTAGTAAAAAAGGAAGTATGGATAAAATTGCAGCATGCTTATTTGATGCTAATGGTAAACTAATTTGTGTTGCATTTACATACTTAGATGATGATTTAGCAGTAGGAGCTAAAGTTGGATTTAGTATGACACCATTTGCATTTAGAAACTTTACACCAGAAGATGTTGCTTCATATGAAGTGTATGGATATCCAACACAGTTTAATTGGTAATTGAAATTAATCCCTAGGATAATCTTCCTAGGGATTTTTAAATGGCTTATATTTGTAGTATTATTTAACATATGATAAAATTAATCTAAATATAGCGATTGAAAGAAGTGGTATTATGTATTATGACGAGACTACAAGTGATGAAATATTTACTAAATATTTAAATGATATGCTTTCAATTATAAAAAAAGATTATGTTTCATTCAGTGAAAGTTTTAAAGCAAAAAAAGAAATATGCTCTGAATCTTTATTTAAAGTAGCTAATGATGATTCATATTTATTGTCTGAAGTTGATTATTTTTCACGACATACAATTTTGATTTATAATGCTGAATTAGTTATGAGTTTATTTAAATTACATAATGTTGAATATTTTATGATTGATGGTATGGAAAACAGTTATTCACCTTTTTATCGAATTATTGGCGGTAAGAAAGTATTGTTTTATTTTTCATTTGATTATATTAGTAGTAAGGAAAAAATTAGAATTCCTGAAAAGTATTCATTTGACAAAATTTGCATAGTTAGATTAGTTGAAAGTTGTAATGCTATCACTGATTTTGAATGGAAAATGTCAATTAAAGAAATAGATAATATTCCAATAGATTATGTTTCAATTGTTGATGTTATGAAAGAAATTGATGAAGAAAGTGGCTATGATAAATTAATAGCATTATTTAAATTAGAATTAAGAAATTATTTGGGGTTGTTAACTATACATATATCTTCAAAGGAAAAAATGAACAGTTTTAAATCTGATATTATGAAAATTCTGGATTCATATAATTTTAAAGAACATTTGCAAAATATTAATAATACAGATTTTGATATTCTTAAAAAAAATTTTAGTAATAATTTTTTATTGCTATTAGGAGATTCAGATTATGCAAAGAGTTTTATCTCTTCAGAATGGAGATATTCGTTATTTGCTACATCAGAACATTTTGAACAAACGTCAACTGTTGTGGGATACATTAAATCTTTAGAGCAGTTTATGTTTTCATATTTGATGCTAAAAAAAGACCAGGGAGTAACCATAAAAAAGAACTCTTATAAAACAGAATATATAGAAATAACTACAGATAGAAAGATATCTGATTATTCAATTGAATTTCAACCTTTAGTTTCAGCTTTATGGCATAACAAAAAACTTTGGCATATTGGTGATGATACTTTAGTTATCATTAAGAAAATACTTGATGATTATAAAGAAAATATAAGAAACGAGCATCTACATAAAGATAATATATATGCTGAGAATGAAGTTGATGAGATTAGAGTTCAAACATTAGTTTCGTTTTATTTGTTGTTAGGTGGCTTAAAAATTAGTGAAAAGGAATTTCAACTTTTACAACCGTATAATAAAATTGATGATAGAATTTCATTAAATTACAATTTTATAGTTATTGATTTATAGTAATTTACCGAAAAGATTGTCAGTAATGACAGTCTTTTTTGTACGACAGGCAGTTATACAAATAGATTAGTTCAGTGCAACTAATCTATTTTTTTATTATATATTGACTTTCAATGAT
>JAFXXC010000015.1 GCA_017542485.1 Acholeplasmatales bacterium | reverse complement strand
GGCAATTGGACACTGCCATTATACCATATTGGAAAGATTTTTATTTTTTACCAAAGCTATAAGCACCTATGGTCACACCCGCAGAGCAGGTGGTTTTATTTTACTCTTCGAGCAACATAATAAAATAAATATACGGCGATATTTATTTTTTATATTATCATCCTCAAAGATTTTTAAAAAATCACTAATTTGAGGATTTTTACTCTTGGTTTAATTAACTTATTAAAAATTTTATAATTTAATACTTGATTATTAATAGTTAATCACCTCCAATCTATATTTAGTTTTTTTCTAATACACTAAATAATAGGCAAGAGGATATGAAAAATAACCGAAAATTTTAATGAAAATGTCGTTTTCATAAAGAAATTGCTAGACTTTTACATCTAGCAATCCATATTTAAAACTTTTCTATTATTGGTGCTTCAGTAAATGATGAAATTGTTGATGTCGCATTTTTTAAAAAGAATACTTCCATAATACCATCATTCTCGTTATACATCATTCTTAAATCAGGATTAGCATCTAGCATTGCTTTTTTAGCTTCAATAGTATTGTCCACTTCAACTTTTCCTGATATTCTAATCCATCTTCCATCTGGTGTACAAGCACATATTTCCGTATTATTGTTTTTAACTAATTGGTTAAATACATCCTTAGTATTAGCTGAAATGAAATATAATTTGTTATTATAAACATTCAATGCGCCAAATGGTCTAACTCTTGGTTTATCTCCGTCAATTGTTGCGATAAAAAATATTTTTGCGTCTTTTAAAAATTGTACTGTTTTTTCCATATATTATATGTCCTCCTACAAATATTATAACATCTTTAAATTAATAATAGAATATTATTAACTTAAACTTGAGGAAAACGTTTACTTTTGATTATAAATTGAATTATTTGCTTTAAACCTATAAAATTGAATTATAAGTAATCTATAAAGGAGAGAAAATAAAATATGTTTGATTACACAAATAAGGTTGTTGCCATTACTGGAGCTTCTTCTGGCTTAGGTAAACAAATGGCAGAAGGCTTTGCTAAGTGTCATGCTAATTTAGTATTATTAGCTAGACGTGTTGAAAGACTAGAAGCCTCTAAGAAGGAATTGGAAGAAAAATATGGTGTTAAAGTTCTTCCTGTAGCTTGTGATGTTACAAGTGCTGAATCTATTAAAAATGCAGTTCAACAAGTAGAAAAGGTATTTGGTCATTGCGAAGTAATTATTAATGATGCTGGTGGAGAAAAAGGAACTGGTACTCCACTATTAGATTTTAAGAAAGAGGATTGGGATTTTACATTAAATCTTGATTTAACAAGTGTATTTGCAGTAACACAAGCTTTCGCTAATTTAATGAAAAAGAAAATTAATGAAGGTGCACAAACTTATGGTAGAGTAATTAATATTGCTTCTATCTATGGTTTAGTTGGTAATACTGCAATTCCTACAATTGCATACCATTCAACTAAGGGTGCTGTTGTTAATTTTACAAAGGGTGCTGCTGCTGAATTAGCTAAAGAAAAAATTACAGTTAATGCAATTTGCCCAGGTTACTTCTATACTGAATTAACTACAGATACATTAAATACTGAGTATTTCCAAAACTTTGCTAAGCAAACTGTTCCAATGCAAAGATATGGTATGGAAGGTGAATTAAATTCTGCAGCTATCTTCTTAGGTGCTGAAGAATCAAGCTATGTTACAGGTCAAGCAATTGCTGTAGATGGCGGATATACTTGCGTATAATAATTATCTTTAACCACTTGTATAATCTACAGGTGGTTTTTTCTTGATAATTACCTACATTATTGTATAATAATAATGGTTTAGGATGGTGTAATTTATGGAAACAAATAATACAAATAATATGCCAATATGGCTAATTATATTAATAATAGCTGGTTCAGTTTTAGCATTACTTGCTGTAACATTTTCTTTTATCATTACGAAAAAGAAAAATTCAACACCAAAGATTAAAATTGATGATGAATTTATAACAACATTAATTATGTACTTAGGAACACTTACAAATATTAAATCTGTAGGTGTAGATAATGGTAGATTAAAAATCGAAGTAAATGATTTGGATGTGGCTGATTTAAAAGCCATTCAAACAATGACAACTAGTGGTGTATTTGTTACAGGAAATAACATTAAATTATTATTTAAGTATGATTCTGAAACAATCAAAAAGGCAATAGAAAATAGATTAAAATAATTTAAAATGGTTCAGCAAATTTGCTGAACCATTTTTTACGCACCTGTAACTAATTTAAGTACAACTTGATATCCGCCTTCTAAATATACAAAGGCAATTAATGCAGCACCAACTAATGGTATTATTATATCCCATGTATTATCTTTAAACTTTTTAGTGTATGAGAATAACATAATAAATGGAATTGCAAAGAATAGACCTACACACTGTCCAAATTCTAATGACAATGCAAATTCCAAACCTACAAGTACTCCTTCTTCAATTGTTATTTCAACTCCATCTGTAAACAACGCTGCCATAACCAATGTGATACCGAATGTTACAATCAAATCTAGGATAGATATAACTAAGAAATATATACTAACATGTAATGAGAATGAGAATGAATTTCTTTTTGTTTTTAAGAAATCATTATATTGACTTTTTGTAAAACCATATTTTTTAAACTTATTCTCTCTTCTTTTAATCCACGATGATAATCCAATAAATAAAATATAAATGAAAGGTGGCTTTGTAGTTAAGAAAGGATATAATTCAAATGGAATATCTATTATACCAAGTGTAGCTCTTACTTTTATAATATAAGATATTAAAGCAACGATTAATGGCAATACACACATTGCTCTAAATATTTTGATCTTTTTTCCTTTGAAATATTTCTTAGGATTATATGTTATGAAAAAATTAAATAAGGATAAGGCTAATAAATCTCCAAATACATTTACTTCTGCTCTTTTACCTAATATAGAATTTACTACAGCAGGAATATTTTCACTAATTTCTCCTGCATAATTAATTAATCCTTTAGCATACCTAGCATATGCAAATGCTATACCAGAACCTAATGTCAACCACAATGCTAAATAAAATAATATTACCGACTTATATGTTTTATTTTTATTTAGAATTGTTGCAAATACAGCAATCATAAATAAAGGAATTGATAAGTCAGCAACAATTTCAACGAAATATTCCCAGCCACTAGATAAAAGTGGATTATCTGGAGCTAATTTTGAACTTATACTATTCAAAACTAATAATTGGGCTATTGCTATAGAAATCCAACCTATTAATCTTAAATGTCTATAAGAAAGTGGAGCATACCAATTAATATCTGGGCCTAATATTTTACCTCTAATTTTGGCATACTTTTTTTCTTTTTTTATTTTTCTTATTTCTTTTCTAGAAAGCTTACTTTCATCTACTTCGTATGCATCTTCACTTGTTTCTTCATTTTCTGATACTTCTAAATTAGCATTACCATCAATAGATTCACCTTCTACCACTTCTGTTTCTATTGATTCAGTTGAATCAGTTGAAGTAGCATCATATTCTATTTTGTTATCATTATTTTCAAGATTTTCTTCTTCGGTTTCTACTTCCTCTAAAGAATCTAATTTTTCGTTTTCCATTATTTCACTTCCAAATTTTGATCTTTTTTCATTTTCTTGATCATTACTATATAATAAATGATAATGAAAATTCCAGATAATGTCAATAACCCTAATGTATCTATTCCTACATCTATTATAGAGGCTGTTCTCCCATCTGTTAAAGCCTCAGCAATATACTCTGTTCCAAATGCAAATATAATACCAATACCTGCATGGATAATAAATCTAATGTAGGCTTTTATTTTTGTAAATGTCATATAAAAGAGGATTGAAACTAAACCCAATATGCAAAAATAACCATAATGTCCAAATAATTTACTAATTGTTTTTTTATATTCATTATCAACCACTACTGGTTTTTTAGTAACAGCCTCTTGAACATTAGCTACAGCATTGGCAACATTACCTGCTTGTTTAGATGCGTTATCACCTGTTTGAAAGCATTCATATGTAAAAAACACTAGCATTCCAATATATATTATAAATAATACTATTTGAATTATTCTTTTTCTTTTTTGGGTCAATTCAATCACCCCCATTCATATACAAATTAATAATTATTCACAATACTTATTTATAGATTCTAAATAAAACTGTCCCATTTCTGATAATAATACATTTTTATGCATAATAGCTATAACATCCATATAATCATCATTATTTAGTGGAACACTTATAATATCTTCTCCGTTTAATCCCTCATCAAGAACACCACTTGACACAGTATATCCATTTAAACCGATTAACAAATTAAACAAGGTTGCTCTATCTCTAACTCTAATATTCTTATTTCTTCTAACAGTAGATAATATTTCTTCAGAAAAATAAAATGAATTATGATTTCCTTGTTCAAATGATAAATATGGATAATTATCCAGTTCATCAAGTGTTATTTCTTTTTTATTACTTAATGGATGATTTTTAGAAATAAATACATGGGGTTTCGCCCTAAATAATTTTTTATATATTAAATTATTATCATCCAATAATTTTAATATTACACTTCTATTGAAATCATTTATATATAATATACCTATTTCACTCTTTAACTTAGCAACATCTTATATTATTTCATATGTCTCTGTTTCTCTAATTGAAAAATCATATTTATTCGCATCATATTTTTTAATTAAATCAACAAAAGCATTTACAGCAAAAGAATAATGCTGAGATGAAATAGAAAATAGTGTTTTAGAATAATTATTCTTATATCTTTCATCTAATAATTCTGCTTGTTCTAAAACCTGTCTTGCATATCCTAAAAACACTTCACCATCTTGAGTTAATATTACTCCTTTATTTGTTCTTGTAAAAAGAATAATATTATATTCCTTTTCAACTTCGTGAAGTTGATTTGTTAATGATGGTTGAGTAATAAATAGTTTGTCTGATGCCTTAGAAATACTTCCTTCTTCAGCTACAGTAATAACATATTTCAATTGTTGAAGTGTCATATTATCCCCCCATAACTAGGAAAATAAGATGAAGCGTAAGAGCTTCATCTTAATATAAATTATAAATTTATAAACTACCGGCATTAGCCTTACGTAGATTTTCTCTTAATTCTTTTTCTTTTTGTGTAAAGTCACTTGATTCTTGACGATTTCTCTCAAGACGTTCTTTTCTTATTTCCTCTAAATGAGTCTTAGCAGATTCAGCGCTTCTTCCAATATGAGCTTCTTGAACTAATATAGTTGCGAAATTATCATGAAATTCAAAAATTCCACTAACTAACACAACATAAAGCTCATCACTTCCCTTTACAAGCTTTACATATCCAGTATCCATTACGGAAATAACAGGAACGTGATCAGTCATTACTGCGAATTCTCCATCGGAATCACTATGTACAACAACATAATCTACTTCCTCATCATAAAGGTTTCCTTGATGTGTTGATACTACTATTCTCATTATTTACTCAATTCCTTTGCTTTCTTGATTGCATCATCGATTGTACCAACTAAACGGAATGCTTCTTCTGGTAAATCATCATGTAATCCGTCAAGGATTTCTTTAAATCCTCTTACAGTTTCACTAACAGGAACATAAACTCCTGGTACACCAGTGAACTGACCACCAATAAACATATTTTGAGATAGGAATAATTTTACTCTTCTTGCTCTATGAACAACAAGCTTATCATCTTCTGATAATTCATCCATACCTAAAATAGCAATAATATCCAAAAGTTCATTATATCTTTGGATTATTTGTTGTACTCTACGTGCAACCTGATAATGCTCTTCACCAACGATTGATGGCTGTAGGGCACGTGATGTAGATGCAAGAGGGTCAACGGCTGGATAAATACCTTCCTCTGTTAATTTTCTTGATAGGTTTGTTGTTGCATCCAAATGCGTAAATGTTGTAGCTGGAGCTGGGTCAGTATAGTCATCTGCAGGTACATAAATTGCCTGAATTGATGTAATTGATCCATCCTTAGTAGATGTAATACGCTCTTGTAATTTACCCATTTCAGTTGCAAGTGTAGGTTGATAACCTACGGCAGAAGGCATACGACCTAAAAGTGCAGAAACCTCAGAACCTGCTTGTGTAAAACGATAAATATTATCGATGAATAATAATACATCTTGATGTTCTTGATCTCTAAAATATTCAGCCATTGTAAGACCAGTTAAAGCAACTCTCATACGTGCTCCAGGTGGCTCATTCATTTGACCAAATACCATGGCAGTATTTTTAATAACTCCACTTTCACTCATTTCTTTATAAAGGTCATTACCTTCTCTTGTTCTTTCTCCTACTCCTGTAAATACAGAAATACCATTATGCTCTTGAGCAACATTATGAATTAATTCCTGAATTAATACAGTTTTTCCTACTCCGGCACCACCAAATAGACCAATCTTACCACCTTTAATATATGGTGCTAATAAGTCTACTACTTTAATACCTGTTTCAAGTATTTCTACATTTGATGATAATTCATCAAGCTTTGGTGCTTCTCTATGAATAGGCATATATAAATCGGCTTTAACTTCACCTTTTTTATCTATTGCTTCACCTAAAACATTAAATACTCTACCTAATGTTTCACGACCTACTGGTACAGTAATAGGTGCTTCTTTAGATGTAACTTTCATTCCTCTAACTAAACCATCAGTAGAGTCCATGGCTATACATCTAACCTTTTTACCACCTATATGAAGAGCAACTTCAAGTGTTAAATTAATACCAACACCATTATTTTCTTCTTTTGGAACATTAATGACTAGCGCGTCATTTATCTTAGGTAACTCAGTTTCTTCAAATAAACAATCAACAACTGGTCCCTTAACTTCAACGACATATCCAATCACTATTTGTCACCTCCTATAGCATTAGCTCCGCCAATAATATCAATAAGCTCATTTGTTACAACAGCTTGACGGGCTCTATTGTATAATAACTCAAGCTTACCAATTACCTCTTCTGCATTATCAGTAGCATTCTTCATAGAATTCATTCTTGCAGAATGCTCAGCTGTTTTAGCATCCAAAATAATACCATAAATAATATCTTCAACATACATTGGAAGAATTATATTCAATGTTTTTTCAATTCCTGTTTCATATACATAATCAATGCTTGTTTTTATTCCTTCTACCTTACTAATAGGTAAAAGCTCTTCAAATCTTACCTCCTGAGTAAGACTATTTATATAATGGTTATAAACTATAACAAGCTTATCAATTTCACCTGCTAAATAATCATCAATAAATTTTTTTGCTAAAGGAACAATATCAACAAACATTACATCATCACGTATAAATGTTGGATTCTTTTGTTCAAGAGGATAATTTTTTCTTTTTAAATATGCAAACCCCTGCTTACCTACAGCAGCTGTTGTAAATTCATCATTTGATTTATGGCATTCTTTTATTTTTTCATCAAATGCCTTAAATAATCCAGAATTATAGCTACCTGCTAATCCTCTATCTGATGTGATAATAAAATAAGCAGTTTTCTTAACCTCACGTGGTTTTAATAATGGATGAATATCTATTGAATCATTCTCCAATAATTCTTTAACCATTGAAGCTATTCTTTGCATAAAATCAATATATGACTTATATGTTTTTTCAGCTTTCTTTACTTTAGACTGACTAACCATATACATAGCCTTTGTAATTTGTGCAGTAGACTTAGTAGAATTAATTCTAGATTGTACTGCACGTAGTGAGTTTGCCATATATTGTCACCTCACTACATAAATCTTTTCTTGAAATCCTTGAAATATTCGTCTAATACTCCAAAATCAGGTAATGCTTTATTAGTTTTAATACCTTGAGCAATTTCTTTACCCTTTGGATTGTTCTTTAAATCACGATATAATTCAGTTTCAAACTTCTTTAAATTCTCAATTTCTATACTATCAAGATGGCCATGAGTTAAGGCATATAAAATCATTGCCTCCTCTTCCATAGTGATAGTTTCATGTAAACCTTGCTTTAAAACTTCTTGAGTTCTCTTACCACGCTCAAGTCTTGCCTTAGTAGAAGCATCCAAATCACTACCAAATTGTGTAAATGCTTCAAGTTCACGATATGCAGCTAAATCTAGTCTTAATGTACCAGATACCTTTTTAATTGCCTTTGTTTGAGCTGCACCACCAACACGTGATACTGATAATCCGGCATTAATAGCTGGTCTAATACCTTTATAGAAATAATCAGCTTGTAAATAAATTTGACCATCTGTAATAGAAATTACATTTGTTGGAATATATGCTGAAATATCTCCGGCTTGTGTTTCAATAATAGGTAGGGCAGTAATTGAACCTCCACCTAATTCATCATTTAATTTAGCAGCACGCTCCAAAAGTCTTGAATGTAAATAGAATACATCTCCTGGATATGCTTCTCTTCCTGGTGGACGATGTAATAACAAACTCATTTCACGATAAGCAACAGCGTGCTTTGATAAATCATCATAAATTATTAAAACATCTTTCTTTTGATACATGAAATATTCTGCCATACTTACACCAGCATATGGTGCTAAATATAAAAGTGGTGCAGGACTTGATGCACTTGCAGAAACAATAATAGAATATTTCATTGCATCCTTATCCTTCAAAGTTTCATAAACTGATGAAACTGTAGATTCCTTTTGTCCTATAGCAACATAAATACAAATTACACCTTTATCCTTTTGGTTAATAATTGTATCTACAGCAATAGATGTCTTACCTGTTTGTCTATCACCTATAATTAATTCACGTTGTCCTCTTCCAATAGGAACTAATGCATCTAGTACCTTGATACCAGTTTGAAGTGGTGTATCAACTGGGCTTCTATCCATAACACCAGTAGCTTTTACTTCAATTGGTCTAGTTTGAGTTTTTTCAATAGCTCCCATTCCATCAATAGGTTGACCAAGTGGATTAACTACACGTCCTAAGAAATTATCTCCTACTGGCACTTCCAAAATTCTACCAGTACACTTAACTAAGTCGCCTTCTTTAATTTTACTTGATTCACCCAAAAGAATAGCACCTACAACATCTTCTTCAAGATTTTGTACCATACCATATACATCATTAGGGAATATTAATAATTCACTAGACATTGCCTTCTTTAAGCCATGAACCAAGGCAATACCATCACCAACTTGAACAACATGTCCTACATTTTCTGTCTGAACATCATCTTTATATGATTTAATCTGTTCTTTAATTAGAGCAGCAATTTCAGATAAATTAATATTAGCCATTGTTCCTCCTTATTAAAGTGATTCCTTCAATCGTTCTAATGATGTTTTCAAACTCATATCAATAGATTCACCATTGGCAACAATTTGAATACCACCGATTAAAGAAGGATTCACAAAATTCTTTATTTCTAATTCCATACCAACATATTTAGCTTTTAATGCAGGAACCAAATTATTCATTTGTTTATTTGTTAATTCCTTTGCGCTAAATATATCTATTCTTACAATATTCTTGTTCAATCTAACAAGCTTTCTATATTGATGTCCTATTTCTTTAAAATATTCTATCCTGTCATTTTCTACCAAAACAACTAAAAAATCTCTAAATGTTTTATCAATACTCTTATAAACAGTACTAACTATTTGCTTTTTTTTATTCTTATCAATAGTTGGTGCTTTTAAAAGATTTATAAAATCATCATTTAAAGTATTATTAATACCTACAAAATATTCATTAAATAGGTCAACTTTACGCTCTTCTTCTGCAATTTCATAAATAGCTTTCGCATATTCTAAAGAGATCATTCAGCGATCGCTCCCTTCAAAATATCGTCAACTACATCAAGATACTTATCCTGATTAATCTCTTTTTGAACAATCTTTTCAGCAGCTTGGAAAGCAATATTAACAATTTCTTGTCTAATTTCCTTTTCCATAGACTTCTTTTCCTCTATTAATTCTTGTTCAACATTTTCAAGTCTACGCTTTGCTTCTTCCTTAGCTTGATTAATAATAGTATCTCTTCTTATATTGGCTTCCTTCTCAGCAGTATCAAGCATTTCCTTGATTTTAGCTTTTGCTTCATCTAATTCTCTTTGTAAATTAGATTCAATTTCAATTGCATTTGCTTTAGCTACCTCAGCATCCTTTAAATCCTTATCGATTTTATTTCTTCTTTCTTCTAATATCTTAGTAATTGGCTTCCAAAAGAAAAATCTAATAATTATAAATAAAATAACTGTTGCAGCAATTTGAATACCAAAATCAATTGCAAAATTAAGAGCATTTGCTTTTAATTGTTCTGTGTCAGATAATAAACTTATTGGTCCTAGTCCCTCTTGGATAGTCTCCTGAATAGATTCAGCAGCTGCTCCAAGTCTATCTGCTAAACTTAAAAACATAATGCATACCTCTTTTATTAACTAAATACGATTAAGATTGCAATAATTAAACCATAAAGACCAGTTGTTTCAGAAACAGCCTGACCGATTAACATTGTTGTTCTTATATTACCAGCCATTTCAGGTTGACGTGCCATTGCATCAAGTGCATGTGCAGCAACATTACCTTCACCAATAGCTGCAGCGAAACCAGTGAATACGGCAAGACCAGCACCAATGTACTTTAAGCCATCTCCTGTTTCAATTAAAAATGTTAAGATTGAGTTTAAAATTGTCATGAAATCCATAATTTTTCTCCTTTTTATTTACTATATATTTTTTCTTCATCTTTAATCTTCATCGAAGTAAAGATAACAGACAGAATAACGAATACTGCTACTTGAATAATACTAAATGCTATATCAAATAGCAGATTGATGAATGGCATAACTGGTACGGCAAACCAGCCAAGCACATTCTTTATTAAAATTGATATACATGCTCCACTTATTACATTACCAAACAAACGTAATGATAATGAAACCGGTAGGGTTAATTCACTGAATATATTCATAGGTAACATTATTGGGGTAGGATCTAAAAATCCTTTTAAATAACCTCCAAATCCATTTGAAACAATTCCAGATAACTGAATTACAATAAATGAACACATTGCAAGTGCTACTGTAACTACAACATATCCAGTTGGATTTTCTAATAAATAGACTGCCGATATATTCGCAAAGAATATAAATATAACCAACGTCAAGAACCAAGGTGCATATGCTTTCCATCTAACACCAATACTTTCCTTAATAAAACCATTAATTAAATCAACAATCCATAAGAATGGTACTAACCATAATGGTGTTTTGCCATTAGGATCTACCTTCCTAATAAAGAAATATAAAATTATAAATAATACGATTAACCCTGCGGTTATATAAATTGTTGAGGCGATGGGACTAAGTGGATCAAATTTATACCCATCTAAAAATACCATCATCTCTCACCCTCTTTCAAATTTTAATAAATAAATAATAAACGAGAATTTTACAGTTAAATATCCACTTAACAATAAAATCACTATCTGTAATTTATTAGGATTATCCTTTATATTTGCAAAATAACAAATACCAGCAATTAAACTAGCCGCTACTATAATTCTTAGTACATACCAAAGTATAGATGATTTCCTAGGTTGAAACGTAATTCTACCTACCCTAGTTGATATTGTACTAATCATGCTATTTGTTTGAAGTAACATTAAATAGTGCGTTATTATTGCAATTATTCCACCCAATAAATAATATATAAACTTTAAATTAACAAAATATAAAATTGTCATTACTACGGCAAGTATAATTGTAACAATAGGAATAAAGAATCTAGCTTTCATCAGATTTCTTCCTTTCCTTATCGGCCATCTTTGCTAAATATAATAAGCTAATCATCAAATTAAAAAATCCTAAAATTAAACCTACTATCGCAAGGGTAACTGGCCAAAATGAATCCTTATCGATATAATAACCTATAAAAAATCCAATAACAGAAAATATTGCCATAGAAAATATTCCCTGTGTACCAAGTGCATATATCTTGGCGTATTTACCTAATTTCATTACTTAGTTCCAAATAATCTATCTCCACAGTCGCCAAGACCAGGTACAATATATCCAACCTCATTTAATTTCTCATCAACTGTTGCACAATAAATATCAATATCTGGATGTGCTGCTTCTAAAGTTTTAACACCTTCTGGTGCAGCAACTAAACATACAAAACGAATATTCTTTGCTCCACGCTTCTTTAAATTATCAATAGCAGCTACAGCACTTCCTCCTGTTGCTAACATTGGGTCAACAACTAATACAACTGCATTATCTTTTAACATTGTATCAGGGAATTTAGCAAAATATTCGTGTGGCATTAAAGTCTTTTCATCTCTATACATACCAATGAATCCTACTTTAGCAGTTGGTATCATATCTCTAATACCATCTACCATTCCAAGACCTGCTCTTAAAATTGGAACAATTACTATTTCTGCAGCTAATTCTTTTTGAATAGTCTTACAAATAGGTGTTTCTATCTCCACATCCTTAAGTGGGAAATCTCTAGAAATCTCATAAGCCATCAAACCAGCTATTTCATTAACATTTTGATAGAAATCCTTAGTAGTAGTTTCCTTTCTTCTAATATTAGTCAATTTGTGCTTAACCATTGAATGGTTCAAAACGATAACAGCCATTAAAACTCCTCCTCATATTTAGTTATCTTATCAATACGTCTTTGATGACGTTCATTATGTGAAAACTCAGTATTTAACCAAATATCCACAATCTCCTTAGCTAACGCATAACCAGTATACTTAGCTGAAAGTGCCAAGCAATTAGTATCATTATGCTCACGAGTAAGTGTTGCAGCATCCTTACTACCAACAAGTGCACATCTAACTCCCTTTACCTTATTGGCAATAATAGACATACCAATACCAGTAAAGCAAATAACAATTCCTCTATCTGCTAAACCCTCTTGAATGTCTTTGGCAACACGATACCCATAATCTGTATAATCACAAGAATCCTTACTATAAGTACCCCTGTCATTAACTTCATGACCATTAGCCTTTAAATAATTAATAATCTCATTCTTTAACTCTAATGCAGAATGATCACAACCAATTGAAATTCTCATATATAATTAATCCCCTCATTTTTTCATCTATATCGGTATAATTATACCACATACATCATTGAATTTAAAACAATATATTGCTCATTAAATAACTTTTTATATTTCTAAATATAAATAAAGAAAAGATAGCAATATCTGCTATCTTTAAAAACCATGACGTTCTTTTACTTTAATTAAAAAATCAATAACCATATCAAAATCTTTAATTTGATTATCTTTACTTAAATTAAAAATAATCTTAACACACTTATTTTGATATGTTAATTTTAAATTTTTATATTTAGTCTTTAAATCAAATAAATATGCACCATCTAATCTTCTAGTAGTTTGTTCATTAAATATTAATGTTACTACATTTTTATCATTTTCTATTTTATCAATACCCATAGATAATGCTATATTTTTCATTACCTTTTCTTCCATATAACATACTAAATCATTTGGTATTTCACCAAATCTATCTATAAGCTCATTACATAAGTCATTATAACTATCCATACCTTCTAATTTATCAATGCGCTTATGTATTTCTATTCTAATATCATCATTTGGTATATATTTATCACTAATAGTTCTATTAACGAGTGCCGGAAGTACAGGCTTAGGTTCTTCTTTAATAGTTGGATGATTGATTTCTTCATCTAATATCTTTAAATACATCTCAACTCCAACAGACTCAACAAAGCCTGATTGTTCTTCGCCTAATAAATCTCCAGAACCTCTAATAGCTAAATCACGCATAGCTATCTTAAATCCAGACCCTAGTTCATTAAATTCTTTAATAGTAGCTAATCTCTTTTCGGCATCACTAGTTAAAACCTTTCTAGGCTCATACATTAAATATGCATATGCAATTTTGTTTGATCTACCAACTCTACCTCTTATTTGATACATTTGAGATAATCCTAGTCTATCCGCGTCATGAATGATTAGAGTATTCGTATCAGGCATATCAATACCAGTTTCAATTATTGTAGTACAAAGCAGTACATCATATTTTTTCTCAATATAATCCTCAATTACAGACTCAAGCTTTTCTTTAGTCATTCTACCATGAGCTACACATATTTTAGCCTCTGGTACTAAATTATGTAATTTAATAGCCATATCATCAATACTATCTACTAAATTATATAAATAAAATACCTGTCCTCCCCTAATTAATTCACGTTCAATCGCATCATGAATTATCTTATCATTTCTTTCAATAACATAAGTTTGAATAGGGTATCTATTCTTAGGAGGAGTTTCAATCATAGATAAATCCTTAATACCTACCATAGACATTTGTAATGTCCTAGGTATAGGTGTCGCAGATAAAGTGATACAATCAACATTAATCTTTAATTCTTTAATCTTCTCTTTATGAGTAACACCAAATCTTTGTTCCTCATCAATTATTAATAAACCCAAATCATGAAATTTTACCTGATCGGATAACAATCTATGTGTACCAATAATAACATCTACTTTACCATTAGATACACCTTCAATTATCTTCTTTTGTTTATCACTTGATACCAATCTTGATAACATCTCAACATTAATACCATATTTTTCCATTCTTGATTTAAAAGTTTGATAATGTTGACGTGCAAGTATAGTAGTTGGTGCAAGACAAGCAACCTGCTTACCATCATAACATGCCTTAAATGCAGCTCTTAACGCTACTTCAGTCTTACCATAGCCTACATCTCCACAAATAAGTCTATCCATAGGATGATCGGATTCCATATCCTTCTTAACATCTCTAACAGCTTTTTCCTGGTCTAATGTTAAATCATAATCAAATTCAGATTCAAATTGTTCTTGAAGCTCACTATCAGGTGAATACTTAAATCCAGTAGAATTTCTTCTTTTGGCATATAACGCAATTAATTTATCACTAATATCATGAACTTTCTTTCTAACCTTAGCTTTAGTTCTAGCCCACTCTAAATCACCAAGTGAATGTATCTTAATTCCTACAGTGTCTTTGGATGCATATTTCATAATAGATGAAATTTGTTCTAATGATACATATAACCTAGAATTCTTAGCATATTCTACAGTTAATACATCTCTTTTCAATCCACCTAAATCTAAAGTTTCAATACCTAAATACCTACCAACACCATAATCATAATGAACAACATAATCACCCTTAACTAATTCATCATATCTCGATATCTTAGTCGCATTTTTATAAACCGATTTGTATTTAGCCTTTTTAGGCTTATATTCTCTTTCAAATATTGATGATTCATTTATTATAACAAAATCTTCGTTAGATAATTCAAATGCTGGATAATTACCTCTTATTGCATTAACCTGCTTAATATCTATTCTTTCAACATCATTAATAAATGTTAAATATAACTTTGCTTCATTAAGCAAATCATTTAATTTTTTGATTCTATCTTCATCTTTTATAGCAATAATTAATTTCTTTCTGTAATAATAATCCTTAATATCAGATAAAACTAATTTACTATTAGCATTATAAGGAACAATATCTTTAGCATAAACATTAATATCCGCAATATCTAATCCTCTCATACCATTAATAGAAACATTACTGATATCATCAATATATTCAAATTCCTTAAACATATTAATCTTAGATAAAGAATAACCACCCATTCTTCCACAAGAATCATTAATATCTAATACTAACCTATCATATGATTCCTTGCATTTAACAGGATCAATAACATATACTCTCTTATTCTTTACAAAATCAAATATAGTCATTCTTTCACTATCAAAAAATTCTAAATATCTAGATAATGTATCTAAATTATTATGAAGTGATAAATTCATCAAATCATTTTTATACATATCATATTCTATTTGTGATAATTCAAAACTATCCATAAAACCTTCTATTTTCTCTTTAGCAAGCTTATAATCCTCATCGTCATATATAAATTCACTAACTGGCAAAATATTAACATAATCAATTTTAGCAATAGACCTTTGATTATCTAAATTAAATGTCTTAATAGTTTCGATCTCATCATCAAAAAAATCAATTCTAATAGGACTTTCATATCCTAAAGGAAATATATCAAGAATAGACCCACGTCTAGAAAACTCCCCAGTTTTTGTTACAGTAAATGCTTGTTTATAACCGATTTTATATAATATCTTACATAAATCATTAATATCATAAACTCCACCCTCATTTACTTTTAATATGGAACCCTTCCATATATTACTATTCATTTCATATCTAATAGCACCATGTAAATTAGTAATAATAATCTTTTTACTATTATCAGATAATAAAGTATAAATAGTTTGAATTCTCTCAAATAAGAAATCTCCCTTAGATGAAATCATTTCTATAGAAATTAATTCATCAGATGGGAAAAATAATACATCATCATTGTTTAAATACTCAGTTAAAGAATCATAATATCTCTGAGCTAAAAATAAATTTGGTAACACAATTACAATACTTTTATCTCCAGCATAAAAATCTGACGCTACTAACATCAGATTATAATTATCTGTTGAATTACCAATTCTAACTTTATTTGAATTGATAATACTATTTACATTTTTTCTTTTACTAAAATATTCAAATAAATTCATAGCCCTCACAAACCAAAAAGGAACTAAAACTAGTTCCAAAATGTTATTATATTAATTTTTTATTAATTTAAGGAATCAATAGCTTCCTTAATTAATCTAGGTAATTTCTTACAAACATCAACAGGTATTGCTGAAATTGTAACTCTTACAACCTTACCCATAGGTATAATATGTACCTTCTTCTTTACTAAATAATTATATACACCCTCTGGATCCTTACAAGGTATTGTAACAAAGAATCCACAATCAAAAGGTAATGTTTTTAATCCACACTTCTTAGATTCCTCTAAGAATGTAGATGCTCTTTTAATTAAAGTATCACTTGATTCTTTTAACTCATCCTCAAATGATTTTCTTAATTCAGGTGTATTAATAATTTTAGTCACTAAATTCATACCTAAATTAGTAGAATTACTCCACTTTGATCTACTTGAGAATTTATTAGCTTTATCGAAATCATCTAAATTATTCTTATTATTTGATACTGCAACCTGCGCACCAAGTCTAATACCGTATAAAGCAAATGTCTTAGAACCTGAAAATGCCATAATAACCATCGCATTATCATTAAGCTTCTTATATAATTCAATATTACTTCTAGTAAATTCAAAGCCTTCCTTTGAATAATCAATATAAGCCATATCATGTAATAATATTACTGGAGTACCATCACTAGATACTTCATTAATTAAATCAACTACACTAACCCACTCTTTTCTAGTCATTGAATAACCTGTAGGATTATGACATGGATCATTAATTACAACAAGTACTCTACCTTGAGATTCTTTAAGTTCATACATACATTTCTTTAAATCATCTAAATTAAATCCACCATTATCATTAAATAAACTATATGTCATAAAATCTTGATGATTTTCATATAATACTTGCTTATAATTACCCCACATATAACTAGGTAATAATGCTTTATTTCCTTCATCTAAATAATTAGCAAATGTATTAGACAAAGCACCTGTACCACCAGGTGTTGCCATTACTCTAGATAAATCCTTAAATACATCATAGTAATTTCTAAATACCCATTTCTTTACTGCCTCATGAAAATCTTTAGATCCAGGTGTAGAACCATAAGCATATTTTTCATCAACAGTTAGCATTGATAATGCCTTATCAACTGATTTATAAGCAAATAATTTTTCATTCTCGTCATATAACATACCAATAGTTGCGTTAACAACAGAAGGATCTTTCTTCTTTTGTTCTTTCGCTATTGCACCGAGTGTAATAATATTACTTTTATCTTCTTTAACAATACTTCTTTTAGCTAATAATGTCATATTCTTTTACCTCGTGTTTTATTTTATCATTAATTATTGTTTATTAAAACAATTTTTTTAATGTAATTAAAAATATAATTATTCTATCTTATCCATTAATCCTCTATAAGCATCCCTATCTTCTATCTCTACTATAGTATTAATCTTATTTCCACCATCTTTTGATGAACCACCACAAAAGAATAATTTATAATTATCAGTCTTATAATCTATAACTATATATCTTGAATGGAATAATCCATTATTTTTCTTTACTT